>DATLZA010000069.1 GCA_035574235.1 Planctomycetota bacterium
CCCCGACTGCGAAATCGCCACCACCAGCGTCTCCGGCCCGAAGGGGGAATCCCCGTATCGAAGCTCGCTCGAAAGCCCCGCCTCCGCCGGCAGCCCCGCAAGCTCCTCCACCGCCACCTTCCCCACCAGGGCCGCGTGCCAGGCCGTCCCGCACCCCGCCAGCACCACCCGCTTCAGGCGCCCCACCGGAAGATCCAGCTCCCCTCCCAGCCCCTCCTCCCGCCCGGCGAATTCCGCCGCCAGCGTCTGCGGCTGCTCGTGGATCTCCTTGAGCATGAAATGCGCATAGCCCCCCTTGGCCGCCCCCTCCGCCTCCCAGTCGATCCGGAGAGGCGCCCGCGAGACGGGACGCAGCGCGCGATCGAAGAGGCGCACCCCGGACGCGTCCAGGGTCGCCAGCTCGCCCTCCTCGAGGGGAACGATCCGCCGCGTATGCGGCAGGAGCGCCGACGGGTCGCTCGCCAGGAAGTTCTCGCCTTCGCCCAGACCGAGAACGAGCGGGCAGTTGGCCCGCGCCGCCACGAGAAAGCCCGGCCGGTCCGCGAAGGCCACGCCCACGGCGAAACTTCCGCTCATCTCACGCACGGCGCGGGCCACGGCTCGAAGCGGGTCGCCGCCGACTTCGGGAAGGAATCGCTCGATGAGATGGGGGATGACTTCGGTGTCGGTCTGCGACCGGAAGGCATGGCCCGCCAGCGCCCGGCGCAGCGCGTCGCAGTTCTCGATGATGCCGTTGTGGACCACGGCGACCCGGCGGTCGCAGGAGAAGTGGGGATGCGCGTTCGACCGGGTGACCCCTCCGTGCGTCGCCCACCGCGTGTGGCCCAGCCCCGTGCCTCCGTGAAGCGCCCGGCCGCGGAGGCGGGCCTCGAGAGAGGCGATCTTTCCCGGCGCCTTCTCCGCCACGAGTCCCCGGCCGTTGAGCACGACCACGCCCGCCGAGTCATAGCCGCGGTATTCCAGGCGCTTGAGGCCGTCCAGCAGGATTTCGAGCGCCGGCCGGGGGCCGACGTAACCGACGATTCCGCACATGGAACTTCCTCCCCGTGACGAGATGCTCCGCGGGAAAGGGACCGGCCGCCGCCGGCCCGCGTCCTGGGGAAGGGATCCTCCGACCGGAATCTTGTTATACGCGTCGGGAAAAGCGCGCTCCGTGAGGCGCTTTCCGTAACGGAGCGACCGACGGGCGCGTCTTGGGAACGGCGGTCTTCGGAGGAACGGCATGGCGGCGCTCGAGATCGACGTCGTGACGGGCGGTGCGGGTTTCATCGGGAGCCATCTGGTCCGCGCGCTCCTGGCCGAGGGCCGGCGCGTGCGCGTGGTGGACGACTTCTCGAGCGGGCGGCGCGAGAACGTGCCCGGGGGAGTGGAGCTTCTCGAGGGCGATGCGGAGGCGCTTGCGGAGCGCGCCGCTCGGGGCGCCGCCGTGATCTACCATCTGGCGGCCCTCGTGTCGGTGCCGCGTTCGGTCGATGAGCCGCTGGAGAGCCACCGGTCCACGGCGGCGGCCGCGGTCGCGATTCTTCAGGCCGCGGAGCGGGCGGGGGCGCGCCGCGTGGTGCTGGCGAGCTCGTCGGCCGTGTACGGAGACGACCCGGATCTGCCCAAGAGGGAAGATCAGGCGGCGCGGCCGGCCTCCCCCTACGCCGTGGCCAAACTGTGCGCCGAGCTCTATGCCCGCCATTGGGCGGCGTACCGCGGACTGGAGACGGTGTCCCTCCGGTTCTTCAACGTCTACGGGCCGAGGCAGGATCCCTCGTCTCCCTATGCCGCCGCGATCCCGATTTTCCTCAGCCGTCTCCGGACCGGACGGCCCGTGCCGATCCACGGAGACGGCCGGCAGACGCGCGACTTCACCTACGTGGGCGACGTCGTCTCGGGTCTCCTGGCGGCCGGCCGGGCGCCCGGCGTCTCCGGGAAGGTGTACAACCTCGCCAGCGGGCGCGCCACGTCCGTGCTGGATCTCGTGGGGCTCTTGGCGCGTCTCACGGGAACACGTCCCGAGCTCCGGTTCCTGCCCCCGCGGCCGGGCGACCTGCGGGAGTCGTGGGCGGACATCGGACGCGCCCGGCAGGACCTGGGCTACGCGCCGCGGACCTCGCTCGAGGAGGGTCTGGGCGCCACCCTCGAGTGGTTCGATCGGGACGTCGCCGCGAGACCGTCATGAATCCAGACCCGGAAACCCTTCGCCGGCTGCTCGATCTTCTCTTCGACGCCGGCGGGGACGGCGCGGCGGACCTGAGCGAGCGCGACCTGGAGCGCCCCGGGCCGGGCGACGCGGAAGCGTCCCTCCTGGACGCGGCCTTCGGCGAGCCGCCTCCGGGCGGCGATTCGCGGGCCGCGTGAGCCGTCCTCACGGCGCGGCGAGCTGCCGGCGGATTTCCTCGATGCGTCCGAGGATGAACTCTCTCTTGAGCCCGTCCACCTCCCACGTCCACTGCTGAGGACCCGACCAGAGACGATGCGGGTTCGGCGGCTCCACGGGCACGTGGTCGTCCAGCAGGTTCCGCAGGTGCTCGACCCGCCCGGCCATGATCTCGGGGGCGCTCGGACCCGCGATGAGCTCCGCCAGGATCCGCCGGAACCGCTCCAGATTCTCCGGGCGCTCCACGATGAGCCTCCGCGTGAGCACGCGGCGCTCGAAAGTGAACGTCACGGGTTCGTCGATGGGGCGCCAGTAACTCTCGCCCCGGTCCCAGGGAAGGAGGCGGAAGCGTCCGTTGCGGGGCGACTTATAAAGGTAGAAGTTCGAGGACCAGAGATTTCCCAGCGCGTCCGGTCCGCTGCGGTAGCCGTCGTCCTCCCCCGTGAGCACCTCGATGGCGATGAACTCGAGGAACGCCTCGACGTCGAAGAGGCGCGCGATTTCCTCGTAGGACCTGTGGTGAAGGGCGTCGAAGAGGTCGCGCACGTCCTCGGCGCCCGGGGGAAGCGCCTCGATCGAGGGCTCGAACATCCGGGGGACGTAAAGGGCCGGGTCCGGTCCGTGCCAGACGAAGTCTTCCCCGGTCGCCGTCTTCTTGTAGAGCTGGTTGACGCCCGGGCCGAAACGCGCCCGGACGAATTCGCGATTGATCCGCTCCGTGACGCCGTACAGGCCCTTGTACCCCCCGTTGACGGAAAGGCGGGCGTATCCCTCGCGCGGCGCCGGCAGCCCGCGGGCGCGGTGGATCGTGAAGACGAGCCACTGGCGCATCATCGCGGGGTCGTCGAGGAGCCAGTTGAGCTTCAGGCTCGGGAGGCCGTGAAACCGGCGGCCGGGGACGAACGCTTCGAAGTTCAGCAGGAGGGACGGTTTCGGATTGCCCGGGATGCGCGAGTTCTGGCCGCTGGGCTGGACGCCGACGTCGGGCCAGGTGTGGCCGCCCCAGCGAAGCGTGGCGCGCCGCCAGGTGTCCGTGTGGGGATCGGCCACCAGCGTGTCCCAGTCGGCCGGATCCATGAGGAGCTCGACCTCCGCGACGGCGTTGGCGTCGAAAGGGCCTCCCGAGGACTCCGCGACGGACGTCTCGGCGCTTCCTTCGCCGTCACTTCCGCAGGCGGCCAGGAGGAGGAACGGGGCCAGGAGCAGGTACCTCATCGAGGGTCTCCGTCAGGGCGTCGTTCTCGTCCCGCTCGCGGCGGCGGCGGTAGGCGCGATCCCGGAAAACGAGCAGGACGCTGATCGCGGCGACTCCGAGCGCCGCGTGGCCGATCACGCCGAGGGCGCACGCCATGCCCACGCCGATCGCCACGAAGAAGAGAACCGCGTCGCCGGGGTCTTTGATCGCCGTGCGGAAGCGGACGAAGGAGCCCAGCCCCACCACTCCGAAGGCGCGCGCCACCGAGTCTCCGATGAGCACCATCGCCAGGGTGGAGGCCAGCGTCATGAGAACAAGCGCGTAGGCGACGGGAAGCTTGGAGGGAAGCCCGCCGGCCAGCCGCGAGAGCGGCCGCCAGGCCAGGAGCGTTCCCAGGAGGAGCGCGAGGCCCATCCGGGCCAGAAGCGCGAGGGCGTCGAGCGTCGGGCCCGAGGCGGATCCGCCGTCGAAAAGCTCGTTCATGGCCGAATTCCCTCCGGTTCGGCGGCGCGCGCGCGCTTGAGGTAGAACTGAACCGCCTGGCGGACGACAAGCGGGCGTCCCTGTGCGCGGGAGAGAGCCTCCTCTGCGAGGCGTTCGGCTTCGGGGTGATGGCGGACTCCGGAAAGGCCCGCCAGGACCCCTTCCGGAGCGGCGGCCACGAGTTCGCCGCGGCGCCTCCAGGCTTCGGGCCGGTCGAGACCGGCGAGACCTTCGGCGACCTCGTCCGGGCAGATCGGTTGGAGGCGGTCCCGGAGCGCCTCGGCGGCCGGACCCGCGAGACCCTCGAAGGTTTCCAGGACGGCTTTCGGCGCCGCCCCGGCCAGGCTCTCTCTCAGGGTCCAGGCGCGCGGCTGGTCGAGCTTCCGGAGACTGCGCAGCACCGAAAGCGGAAACTCGCGACGCAGGCGGTCGCGAAGATGCCAGGAGGGGGGCGCGCCGAGGCCGGCCAGGCTCTCGGCGAGCGCTCCACCGGGCCCGTCCCGCAAGGCGCGGCACCGGAAGCCCCAGGAGCGTCCGTCTCCCAGCCCGGCCAGGCTCCGAAGTCCCTCGTCCGGAGCCCGATCCCACAGGCGCTCGCGGAGCGCATGGGCGTCCCGCGCGGAGAGGCCCGCGAGGCTGTGGAGCACCTGGTCGGGGGCGACCCCGGCCAGCGCCTCGCGCCACGCCCACGCCTCGAGGCCCGTCAAGCCGGCGAGTCCCCGGGCCACGTGGTACGGAGCTTGCCCGGCCGTGGCGCGGCGCAGCTCCCAGGCCGCGGGCGTATCCAGTCCCGAGGCGCTCCAGGCCGCCACGTCCGGGCAGCGGTCCGCTCCCCGCGCGCGCAGGACGTCGGCCCTCGGGTGGTCCAGCCCCGCCGCCAGCAGGAGAGCCGTCGCGGGATCGCGGTGGAACAGATTCTCCGTAAAGTCGAAGAAGCGGCGGATGCGTTCTTCCGGCGTTTCCCCGCCGGCCACGTGCCAGGGTTGCGGGGCCGGGGGGCGGGGCGGGGGCTCGAGGTCCACAAGATCGGCCACCAGGGCCAGCGCTTCCGTCTCCGCTTCCGCGGGCGTCCGGAACGAATTGTCCAGGGTGCGCCAGCGGGCGGGGTCCGACTCCGCCAGGGTCCGAAGGGCGGCGCGGAGCCGCGCGAGGAACGCCCGGCCCTGAAGCCCTTTTCGCCCCGGCGTTCCCAGCCGCCGGTCGCGGACTTTCCGGAGCCGCTTGCGGATCCGGGCCACGTCCGGGTCCACGTCCACCAGGATCACGCGATCCGGCCAGAGACCTCCGGCGGCCAGCGCCGCCGCGCGGCGAACCTCTTCCGCCGCCAGTCCGGGGCGCAGGCCTGCGGCGGCCACGTGCGCGTGAAGCGCCCGGTCCGTCACGACGATCTCTCCGCGCGCCAGCGCGGGGCGGATCTCCTCCTCCAGGAGCTGCGCCTCGCGGGCGGCGTTGAGGAGGAATTCGGTCGCCGGCGACAGAAGCGCGGACTCGCCGGCGCGGGTCAGATCCCGGATGCGGGCCACCAGCGGCGGGCGGAAGCCTCCGCCTTCCCGGGGATGGTGAACGGGACGGCCCCGCTCCCGGAGGGCCCGCGCGAGGCGGACCGAGACGGTGGTCTTGCCGCTTCCGTCGATTCCCTCAAAGTCGATCCACATGACCGGCCACCTTGCAGGACTCATCGAGCGCTCGAACGAGGGTGCGGAACTTCGAGTAATCCGTCGGGGCCAGACCGGCCAGGACGTCGGGCAGCCACTCCGGGACGGCGCCGCCGTGCTTGATCTCCAGGATCGCGGCGGTCTCACGCCGCAGGGGCGCCCCGAGCGTCGCGGGCGAGAGGGTCGCGCCGGGCTGGAGGAGCCGTTCGGATACGCGGTGATAAGTGACATTCCGGTCGAGCGTCATGCGGAAGGGCAGGTCGGTCACCCGATAGGCGTGGCGCGCGGTGGACACGGCGCCGAGCGCCACGAGGCGCCCGCCGGCGACTTCGCGGAGGCGGCGGAAGGCCTCGGCCGCCTCGCGGTCGCAGGGCCCGCAGGCGAGGGCGGGCACGTCGCGCAGATCGCCGCCCCGCAAGAGCGGACCCAGGGCTTCGCGGCCGATGCGGAAGCGGGCCTTGCGCGTCCAGGAACCCGACCGCGTCTTGATCTCGATCCAGAGGTTCGGGGATCCGTCCAGATACTCCCGCAGCCGGATCTTGGTGCAGTGGGCGGGGCTCTTGAGCGCGCCGGCGGAAAGCGCGCGGTCCAGACGGTCGAAGTACACCGTGGTGACGCCGTAGACCCGCGTCTCAAGAGAGGGCAGGCGGGCCAGGACGGTCTCGACGAGCCCCTGGGGGATCAGGTACTTGACCTCCACCCGCGCCCGCGTGATGTTCCTTTCCATGGAGACCCCTCTCAGAACCGGTAGGTGAATCCGAGCACGTACTCCTCGCGGTTCCAGGAAGTCTCCTCGTCCGTGGCCCCCGGGTCATGGGGGAGGGAGATGTCCACGCGCGTGAACCGGGCCTCGGCTTCGAGCGTGACCGCCGAGGAGACGCGCCAGCGCGCCCCGAGCGAGGCGCGGCGGCGGTCGTCCTCCCGGTCCGCGTGACCCGGATCCACCGCGGGGCGGTTGTCCGTGGTGTATCGCCGGTCCGCGAAGCGGTAGCTCGCCTTAAGTTCGACCCCGCGCAGGGGACGCACCGCGACGCCGGGCTCCAGGGCGTGTTCCTGATAGGACACGTCCGGCTGGAACGAGCGCGCGAACGAATCGTTGAGCACGAACTCGTATTCGAGGAGAAGCTCCACGTCGCGGAGGACGTCGACGCCGGCGCGCGCTCCGAGGCCGTAGAAGATCGAATCGCGATGGTTGAACGGCGCGTCGTAGTCGCGGAACTCCAGGCAGGCCTTCGGGCGCACCGTGACCGCCTGCCAGGGCCGCGTTCGGACTTCGGCCTCGAAGAGGTGGTCGCGGTAGAAGGCCGACTCGAACTCGCCCGTGTCGAGGTTGCGGTACTCCCGGCGGTAGACGTCCGGCATGAAGGTGTAGGAAATCTCCGCGGGCGCCCGGCGAAGAAAGAGGGTCAATTCCTCATAATTGGCGATCGAATTGGCCTGGTACAGGTGCGCCCGGGCGCGCAGGCCCGCCGTGGCCGGAGCGTCCAGGAGGGAAAACTCCATGGAGCCTTCGGCCCAGGGGGACACGATGAAGTCGTCCGGCTGCTCGATGCGGAACTTGTCGGGCCGGGTGCCGTCTTCAAGGCGTTCGACGTCGCGGTCGTCCAGCCGCAGGATGTTGCTGTTGTAGGTCAGGTCGATGCCGGCCCGGCCCCCGAAGACGGGTTCCGCGGGCGGCCGGGGACGGGCCGCTCGATCCTGTCCCGGAGGAAGCGGCGCGGGCGGCTCTTCCTGGCCCTGGGCCGCCCTCGGCGCGCCCTGCGACAGCGCGAGCACCAGCGCCATCAGCGTCTCCATCGCGTTTCCTCCTGCGGCTCCGATTTCCCTGAAGCGGAGCCGCGGAGATCGTGACGCGGCACCGCGGGGGCCGCCCCCGCCCGCCGTAACATCCCCCCCGGGGGCGCATCGACAGTTCGAATGCGGCCCCCCCCGCTGGGCGGGCCGCGACGCCGATCATGAGGCCCCTGGCGTTCGTCCTGGTCTTGCTCCTGGCCGCGTTCGTTCTTCTTCCGTCGGAGACGGACGTGTTCGGCGCCCTGCGGCGGTCCGCGCCGCGCCCCGAGATGGAACCCTATTTCCTCGAGCGGCTGGCCCGCGATCCGGGTTCCCTGGACGTCCTGCGCGAACTGGTCCGCATCGCGCGCGCGCGGGGCGACCTGGAGACGGAGCGGGAACGCCGCCTTCTCCTGCGCCGGCGCGACCCGGGCGACGTGGAGAACCTCGAGGAACTCCTCCGCGTGCTCGGCTGGACGGGCCGGTCGGAAGAGGCGTTCTCCCTGGCGCGGGAGCTGGCGGACCGTTTTCCGGAGCGGCGGGACCTGCAGGAGCGCGTGCTGGATCTGGCGATGGTCGCGGCGCGGCCGGCCGAAGCGGCGTCTCACGCCCGCCGGCTTCTGCAGCGCGGCGTGCGTCATGCCGCCATGGGACGCGTCTTCGCCGCCGCGCGGGACGTGGCCGGCCTCCGGGCCTCGATCGCCCCGCCCCGCGCGCGCGCCGAGGCGCTGACGGCCCTGGGCGCCCAGGCGGAAGCCATCGTGGCCTGGCGCGAGCACCTGGCCCAGGCGCCCGGCGACGCGGACGCCCGGAGGAGTCTGGCGCGGCTCTACCTCTGGAACGGCCGCCCGATGGACGCGGCGGCGGAACTCGAGGCGTGCCTGGCCCTGGAGGGCGATCCCGCCGTGCGCGAGGAGCTCGTGGGCCTCTATCGCTCTCTGAACCGGATCGATCTTCTTCTGCCCCACCTGCCGGCCGGGAGCCTGGAGCGCGCCGACGTGCTGGCGGCGCTCGGACGGGTCGAAGAGGCGTGGCGGATCTACTTTCGGCAGGGGCGGCTCGACCGCCTGTTGGAACTCTCGCGCGGGATGCCCTTCGAGGAGGAGGAGCTGGCGATCCGGCGGCTCCTGCCGCCCACGCGGGAGAACCGGCGACGGCAGGCGGATCTCTACGCTTGGCGGAAGGACTTCGCCCGGGCGCTCGAACTGTACGAAAGTCTCGACGACCCCCGGGCCGTGGAGATGCACCTGGCGCTGGGGGATTTCGAGGGCGCTCTGGCCGCGGCCCGGCGTCTGGGGTTGCACGCGCGCGCAGGAGATCTCCTTCAGACGGCCGGGGATCTCGAAGGCGCCATCGCGGAATACGAGCGCGTGCCGGGCGCGCGCGCGGAGCTCGCCCGCCTCTACCTTCAGGTCGGCCGCCGCGCCGACGCGGCGCGGGTTCTCGATGCGCTTGCCCGGGAAGGCGGGACCGATCCGCACCTTCGGGCGGAGCTTTACCTCTACGCGGGGCGGATCGACCGGGCCGTGGCGACGCTCCGCCGGCTTTCGCCGGAAGAGTTCGAGGCGTGGCGCGTGGAACGCCTGGCGCGCGGGGCGCCGCCCCGGACGGCCGAGCCCCTCTGGCGCCTGCTTCTCGATCGGGATCCGGAGAACGAAGAATATCTCCTGGCCCTGTCGGAAATCCTCCAGGCTCTCGGCAGGCTCGACGAGGCGGCCGGAATCCTCGCCCGGCTTCTCGAGCGCCGGCCGGACGACGCGCTTCTGCTCGGAGCGCTCGGCCTGCTTCGGTCCGACCGGGCGCTCCTGGAGCGCGCGCGGGCGAGGGGATCGCGGGACCCGCGGGTGTACAAGCGCCTCGCGGAGATCGCGCGGGCCGAATACCGACGCGCCGACGCGGCCGAGCATTACCGGGAGTACCACCGCCTGCGGGACGACGACCCGCAAAGCCATTTCGCCCTGGGCGAGCTGACGGGGGACCCCGCGGAGTTCCGGCGCGCCTGGGAGCTTCTGCCCCCGGGAGAACGGCGGCTGCGGGCGCGCCTCCTGGCGCGGTGGGGGCGCGCCTCGGAAGCCGAAGCGCTCTTCCGCGCCGCCGGGGACGTCGAGGGGCTCGTGGATTTCCTTCTGGGACAGGGGCGGCTCGACGAGGCGCGGCGTTTCCCGATGACGCCGCGGCAGCGCGCGGACCTGGCGCTTCGCGAGGGGCGCCGGCGCGAGGCCGTGGAGCTCCTCCGGGCGCTGGACCTGCGCGATCCCGACGTGCGGTCGGCGCTCGGCGAGGCGCTCTTCGCGCTGGGCCGCTGGCGGGAGGCCGAGGAGGTGGCCGACCCGGAGCTCCGCCGCCGCATCCGGGCGCGGTACGGTCCCGAGTCCGTCGCGGAGGCGCGGTGGCTCGGGATGACGGACGAGCGGCACCGGCTCCTCTCGGCGCGCGCGCGGG
>DATLZA010000070.1 GCA_035574235.1 Planctomycetota bacterium
GAAGCGGCCGCTGACGGCGGTGACGACGCGCTTGGTTTTGAAGGACTTGCGGGAGAAGAGTTCGGCGACCACGTCGGGGACGGAGGCCTGGGGGGAGATTTCGGCCACCCCGAATTCCGTGATCCGGTACTGGCCGCTGGAGCCGGTGAGCTGGAGGGCTTTGACGTACTTGGACCCGATGTCCAGTCCCACCAAGTGGCGATCGGCCATGGGCGGCTCCCTCTGGTATCCCCTGTTCCGCTCCGAACGTCCGTGACAAAGTGTAGCACCCCGGCGGGGGTTGTCAACGTCGCGCGTCCGCCGGCTCGGAAAGTCTTGATTTCGACGCCGAAATCCCTAGGATAGGGCCCCGTGATTCAGCCGATGACGAAAGGTCGCCGCTGCGCGATCTGCAACAAGGGGCCCCTGCGGGGCGAGCGCATCGCCCGCCGAGGCCTGGCCAAGAAGAAGGGCGGGGTGGGCCGCAAGATCACCGGGCGCTCCAAGCGCAGTTTCAAGCCCAACCTCCAGCGCGTCCGCGCTCGGGTGAACGGGCAGGTCGTCCGGATCAAGGTGTGCACCTCGTGCCTGCGTCTGGGCCGGGTCCAGAAGCCTGCCTGAGCGCTCGCCTCGGGTCGCAGGGGGGAGAAAATTCCTTGAGCCAGGACCGCGTCCGCGACGTCGAAAAGACCGTCCGCGCCAACGATGAGTGGCGCCTTCGCCGCTGCGTGAATCTCATCGCCAGCGAGAACGTCCTTTCCGCGCGCGCCCGGGCGCTCCTGCCTTCCGATTTCGGTCACCGCTACGCCGAGGGGCATCCGGAGAAGGGCAAGCGCTACTACCAGGGCACCAAGCACATCGACGTCATCGAGGCGGCCGTGCGCGACGAGATGCGCCGCCTCTTCCGCTGCCGCCACGCCGAGGTCCGCACGATCAGCGGCACCAACGCCAACGACGTGGTCTTCGCCTCCTTCGTGCGGCCCGAGGACACCGCCGTCGTCAACTCCCTCGAAGTCGGCGGGCACATCAGCCATCAGCCCATGGGCGGCCTGGGCAAGTACACCCGCAAGATCCTTCGGTGGCCCCGCGCGGCCGACGGCTATCGCATCGATGTGGCGGCCTCCAAGGATCTCGTGGCCCGCGAAAAGCCCCGCCTCGTCGTTCTGGGCAAGAGCCTGATCCTTTTCCCGGAACCCGTCCGCGAGCTTGCCGAAGTCTGCCGCGAAAGCGGAACCGTTCTCGTCTACGACGGAGCCCACGTCCTGGGACTCATCGCCGGAGGGCAGTTCCAGGATCCCCTGGCCGAAGGGGCGGATGTCCTGCTGGGCTCTACCCACAAGACCTTCTTCGGACCTCAGCGCGGCGTCATCCTCTCCAATCTCGACGACGAGCGCTGGAAGCGGATCGACAAGGTGGCCTTTCCGGGCTCTTTGTCCAATCATCATCTTTTCACCTTGCCGCCCCTCCTCGTGGCCGCCTACGAGATGGCCGAGTTCGGCCGCGACTACGCCCGGCAGGTCGTCGCCAACGCCAAGCACTTCGCCCGCTCCCTGGCCCGGCAGGGGTTCGACGTCCAGTGTCCCGACCTGGGCTATACCGAAAGCCATCAGGTCGCCGTGGACGTCCGGCGCCAGGGCGGGGGCAAGGAATGCGCCCAGCGCCTCGAGGACAACGACATCATCTGCAACTACAACCTCCTCCCCTTCGACGATCCGAAGGCGGTCATGAAGCCGTCGGGCCTGCGCCTGGGCGTGCAGGAAATGACCCACTGGGGCATGAAGGAGCCCGAGATGGAGGAGATCGCCCGCCTCTTCAAGGAATGCCTGATCGACCGCAAGGACGTGCGCCCGGAGGTCCATCGCCTCCGCGCCCGCTTCCTCGACGTGCACTACAGCTTCGACGCCCGCTCCGCCGCTTCCGAGGCGTCCGCCGCCGCGGGGACGGTGGACGTGGACCTGGCCGGCTACTGAGCCGTCCCGCCCGGTCCGGATCCGTTGTTAAACCCCGCCTCGCGCACGTCGAGCGGTTTCTGGCCCCGCACCACCTGGCGCGCCACGGACTGCAGCCCGTAGTGAACGATCAGCCACGCGCCCAGGAGAATGAGCAGAAGATCCGCCGCCCGGGTCACCAGGGAGAACGCGGCGGCGTTGTCCTTTCCGATCCCCATGAGCGAAAAGAGCCCCACCATCCCGACTTCGAAGACCCCGAGACCTCCCGGCGTGTGGGGGAGGCTGTTGATGATGTTGGTCACGAGATAAATCGCGCAGAGATACTCGACCCCCAGGAGAACCCGGTCCCGCGAGAAGAAGAAAAAGACCCACGGCCGCAGAAGGATCGAGAGCGCCGACAGAAGCGTCACCGCCTGCGAGACGAGGAACACCTTCCGGCGCCTCAGGAACGCCTGCCGGACAAGGTCCTCCATCTCCTCCGCCCGCCGCCGGGCCCGCGCCAGCTTTCGGCGGAGTCCCTTGAACACCGCCAGGCACCGGATGATCCGGACCGTGGGCTTCAGATTCCCGAGGAAGGCGTAAAGAAGGAACCCGAAAAGCGCCGTCAGGACGACCATGCAGGAGACGATCAGGATCTCCTGCCGCGGCGAGAAGTCGAGCCTCCAGAGCGCCACTCCCGCCGAGACGACCATCACCAGAAGGAGCGCCCCGATCTCCTGGAATTTCGCCACGATGATCGTGGCCAGGACTTTGCGCTTGGGCTCTCCATGAAGATTGGCGACGTAGAGGAGCTTGAGGGGCTCGCTGCCGAGATAGATCGTCGGCGCCATGAAGTTGATGGGAAAGCCCATGAAGTTGGCCTTGAGCGCGGTCCCGAGAGGAACCTTCAATCCCTCCGCCCGCATCAGGATCGTCCAGCTCACCGCGGGGGCGATCAGCGTCATCGCCGCCGTGAGCGCGTAGAGGCACATGCCGAGCGCCCCGAGCTCGCGCACGGCCCGGAGGGCCGCGACGTCGAACTGCCGGTAGACGAGAACCGCCAGGGAGACGCCCAGGACGATCGAGCCCGCGAAGAGGAGCTTCTTCCACATGCGAATTCGGGGTTCCGATTCTAAAGGATGCTCCGCGGTTCGTGAAGCCGAAATCGGCGCGCCGGACGGATCACCAATCGTTTTGACTCGCGCCGGAGGGGCTCGTACAATGCGGCCCTCGCATGAAGATCCGCACCGCCCTGCTCAGCGTCTACGACAAGCAGGGAATCGTCGAGTTCGCCCGGCGCCTGGCGGAATCGGGCGTCGACATCCTGTCCACGGGCGGGACCGCCAAAGCCCTCCGCGACGCCGGCATCGCCCTGACCGACGTCTCGGAGTACACGGGCTTCCCCGAAATCATGGACGGCCGGGTCAAGACCCTCCATCCCCGCGTTCACGGCGGCATCCTCTGCGTGCGGGACGACCGCGAACACCTGGCGCAGGCCGAAAAACACAAGATCAAACTCATCGATCTCGTCGCCGTGAATCTCTATCCGTTCCGCGAGGTCACGGCCCGGCCCGACGTGGCCCACGAGGAAGCCATCGAGTACATCGACATCGGCGGCCCCGCCCTGGTCCGCGCCGCCGCCAAGAATCACAAGTACGTCACCGTCGTCACCGACCCGGCCGACTATTCCCGCGTGGCCGAGGAGCTCCGCCGCCGCCAGGGCGCCACCAGCGAGATGCTCCGCCGCGAGCTCGCCGTCAAGGCTTTCGCGCACACGGCGCGCTACGACGCCGCGATCGCGTCCTACCTCGGCGGCCGCGAGGAGTTCCCGGACCTTCTCACCCTGCAATGGGAGAAGGTCGCGGACCTGCGTTACGGAGAGAATCCCCACCAGCGCGCCGCCGTCTACCGGTCCAGCCCCCGCACGGCGCCCTCGGTCGCCTGGGCCGAAGTTCTGGGGGGCAAGGAACTTTCGTACAACAACATCCTGGATCTCGACAGCGCCTACGAACTCGTCCGGGAGCTGCGCCGCCCGGCGTGCGCGATCGTCAAGCATAACAACCCCTGCGGCGCCGCCTGCGGGGCCACCCCGGCGGAGGCTTTTCGCAAGGCGCTCGAGGGCGATCCCGTTTCGGCGTACGGGGGACTTGTGGCCTTCAACGCCGTCGTGGACGTCGCGACCGCCGAACTCGTGGCCACGAAGGATACCTTCTTCGAGGGAATCGTGGCCCCGCAGTACGCCCGCTCCGCCCTCGAGGCCCTGCGGGAGCGCACCAAGTGGGGCAAGAACCTGCGAATCCTCGAGACCGGCCATGAGCCCGCCAAGGCCCCGCCCGGGGCGGTCTGGGTCCGCACCATCCGCGACGGAGCGCTGGTTCAGACTCCCGACGACGCTCTGGCCGGAGAGCTGCGCCCCGCCGTGGGAGAAGTGACCGAGGACCAGAAACGGGATCTCCTTTTCGCCTGGACCGTGTGCAAGCACGTCCGCTCCAACGCGATCGTGCTGGCGCGGGACGAGGCGGTCGTGGGCGTGGGGGCGGGACAGATGAGCCGGCTGGATTCCGCCTGGATCGCGGTGCGCAAGGCCGGCGCCCGCGCGCGCGGCGCCGTCGCGGCCAGCGACGCCTTCTTTCCGTTCCCGGACGCCCTCGAGGCGCTCCTGGACGCCGGCGTCACGGCCGTCATCCAGCCGGGCGGCTCCATCCGGGACGACCAGGTTCTCGAGGCGGCCCGCAAGCGGGGAGTGCCGATGCTGCTCACCGGCATGCGGCACTTTCGACACTAGGGTGCCGGCGCGCCATGAAGATCGGCATCCTGTGCTATCCGACCTCCGGGGGCAGCGGCGTCGTCGCCGCCGAGCTCGGCATGGCCCTGGCCGCGCGCGGCCACGAGATCCACTTCTTCAGCTACCGCCCTCCGTTCCGCCTGCGGCCCGAAGGGGACCGCTTCCGGTGGCACGAAATCACCATTCCGCGCTACCCGCTTTTCGAGTATCCGTCGTACGGCATGGCCGCCGCCTGCAAGGTCGCCGAGGTGCCGCTCGACGTCCTGCACGTCCATTACGCCTATCCCCACGCGGTGAGCGCCTTCCTCGCGAAGGAAATGTCCGGCCGGACGCTCCGGACCGTGACGACGCTTCACGGCACGGACATTCTCCTGGCCGGCCAGGACGCTTCGTTCGCGCGCGCCACCCGGTTCGGACTGGAGCGCTCGGACGCCGTCACCGCGGTTTCCTCCTTCCTGCGCGGGAAAACGCTCGCCTGGTTCGGTCCGGCGCGGCCCATCGAGGTCATCCCCGACTTCGTGGACCTGCGCCGCTTCGTCCCGGCCCGGCGCCGCTCCCGGACGGTCGTCCACGTCTCCAACTTCCGCGCCGTCAAGCGCACGACCGACGCCGTGCGGGCGTTCTACCTGGCCCGGCGGCGCGTGGAGGCGCGGCTCATCCTGGTGGGCAAGGGACCCGAGGAGGCCGAGGTCCGCGCTCTGGCCGAGCGGCTGGGGGTCCTCGCGGACGTCTCCTTCGTGGGCGAGGAGGCGGACGTCGCGCGGCGGCTGCGCGGGGCGGGAGCGCTCCTTTCGACCAGCGAATTCGAGGGCTTCGGGATGGCGGTGCTCGAGGCCATGGCCTGCGGCGTCCCCGTGGTCGCCACGCGCTCCGGCGGCGTCGAGGAAGTGGCGGGGGAGGGGGCCGCCCTCCTGGCGGACGTGGGAGACGTGGAAGCGCTCGGCGAGGCGCTCGCGCGCGTCCTGGCGGAGGCCTCCCTGGCGCGCGACCTCGGCCGCGCCGGCCGGATCCGCGCGGAAACCCTTTTCGACAGGGATCGCATCGTTCCAAGGTACGAGGCGCTCTACGAGCGCGTCTGTGGAGCCGAACATGCCCAGAATCTATCCGTTTAGGGCCGTCCGCTACGACGTTTCGCGGGTCGGCGACCTCTCCAAGGTCACCACGCAGCCGTACGACCGGATCAAGCCGGATCTGCAGGAGGAGTATTATCGCCGGCACGAATTCAACCTCGTCCGCGTCATCCTCCGGCGGGACGAGCCCGGCCGCGACAAGTACGCGGACGCCGCCGCCACCCTCGAGGACTGGCTGCGCCGGGGCGTCCTCGTGCGCGAAGAAAAGCCCGCCCTCTACGTCTACCACCAGATCTACCGGACCGCGCAGGGCGTCAAAACCCGCAAGGGGCTCTCCGCGCTCGTCGAGATCGACGAGCCGGGCAAGGGGAAAATCCTGCCCCACGAGCAGACCCACACGGGGCCCAAAGTGGATCGCCTCAACCTCCTCCGGGCCACCCGCACGCACACGGAACAGGTCTTTTTTCTCTATTCGGATCCCGAAAAAGCCGTCAATCGCATCCTCGACGAGGCGGCGCGCGGGAAACCCGACCTGGAGGCCGTGGACGACCTGGGGGAGACCCATCGCGTCTGGCGCCTGGACGACCCGGCGCGCATCGAGGCGGTCCGGAAGATCCTGGAGCCCAAGGAGTGCATCATCGCCGACGGCCATCATCGCTACGAGACCAGCTGGAACTACAAGCAGGAGATGGCGCGCGCGGGGCGGCGCGGCGAGGGGCCCGAGTCGCCGGACAACGTCTTGGCCACGCTCGTGAACATGGACGACGACCTGACCATCTTCGGCACCCATCGGCTCGTGTACGACGCGCGGTCGTTCGACCCCGCCCGGCTCCTGAGCGAAGCGCGGCGCCACTTCGAGATCCGGGAGTATCCGTTCGCCGGTCCCGCCGAGGAGCCGGGGGCGCGCCGCGAGCTTCTGGAGGATCTTCGGATCGAGGGCGCTTCGCGGCCCTGCTTCGGGGCGGCGCTGCGGGGCGCCGGGGCCCATTACCTCTTCCTCGTCCGGGACGTCCGCGCCGCGGCCGCCCAGGTGCGCCAGCCCCGCAGCGAGGATTGGCGCTCCCTGGATGTCAACCTCCTGCATACCCTGCTTCTGGAGGGGGTTCTGGGCATCGGACCGGCGGAGCTGGCCGCCGAGAAGAACGTGGAATTTCTCCGCAGCGCCGACGAGGCGGTCGAGAAAGTCCTCGCCCCCGGAAAGTATCAGGCGGCTTTCCTCGTCAACCCCGTGCGGATCGACCAGATCCGGCGCATCGTCCGCCACGGGGAGCGTTTTCCTCAGAAGACCACGGATTTCTACCCGAAGCTCCTGACGGGACTGCTTTTGTGCAAGCTGAACGTCTAAGATGATCCCAGGGTCAGCTCCTGACCCGCATTGACCGAGAGACGACCATGCATAAGCGACTGTGGATCCCCGGACCCGTGGAAGTGCATCCCGACGTCCTGCGGGCCTGCTCCGTTCCGATGATCTCGCACCGGGGCAAGGAGTACCAGAAGCTCCACGCCGGCGTGAAGGCGAAGCTGCGCACCCTTCTGGGCACGGAGAAGGGGTACGTTTTCCTCTTCACGTCGAGCTCCACCGGCGCCATGGAGGGCGCCGTGCGCAACTTCAGCGCCCGGCGGATCCTCTCCTGCACCTGCGGAAACTTCAGCGAACGCTGGCATGCGATCGCGCTCGAAAACGGCAAGGAGGCGGACGCCTATTCCGTCGAATGGGGCCAGCCCAACCGGCCGGAGGAGATCGACCGGCGCCTGGCCACGGGCAAGTACGACTGCCTGACCCTCGTGTCCAACGAGACCTCGACGGGGCTCTTCAACCCCCTCGAGGAGATCGCCGCGGTGATGCGCAAGTATCCCGACGTCACCTTCTGCGTGGACGCGGTCAGCTCCCTGGCCGGCGTGCCCCTCAATCCGGAAAAGCTCGGCATCGATTACCTCCTGGCCGGCACGCAGAAGGCGTTCGGCCTGCCTCCCGGCCTGGCCGTCGTCTGGTGCAGCGAACGGGCCATGGCCAAGGCGGAGAAGGTTCCGAACCGCGGGCACTACTTCGACGTCTGGCAGTTCAAGAAGACCGACGAGAAGAACGAGACGCCGGAGACGCCGGTGATTTCGCTCATCCACGCGCTCGACGTGCAGATGGGGCGGATGCTCGCCGAGGGGCTGGAGAACCGCTGGAAGCGGCATCAGGAGATGGCGCGCGTCTGCCGCGAATGGGCCAACGCGCGCTTCAAGATGTTCCCCGCCAAGGGCTACGAGTCCGTGACGCTCTCCTGCGTCGAGAACGTCCGCAAGGACATCACCGTCAAGCAGCTCTACGACAAACTCTACGAACGGGGCCACGTGATCTCGGAGGGCTACGGGAAGCTCAAGGAGCGGACCTTCCGGATCGCTCACATGGCCGACACCACGGTGGAAGAACTCAAGGGGCTGCTCGCCCTCATCGACGAGATTCTGGGCGTGCGGGGATGATCGCGCGTGAGGAGCTGGAGCGGCGCGAGGAGGCGACGCTCGCCCCCTTCGCCGCGCGGAGCGGCCGGTCCCTCGGGCGCCGGCACCCGGAGGCGGAACATCCCTACCGGACCGCCTTCCAGCGCGACCGCGACCGCGTCATCCACTCGGCCGCCTTCCGCCGCCTGGCCTACAAGACCCAGGTGTTCGTCAACCACGAGGGAGACTACTACCGGACGCGGCTGACCCATTCGACCGAAGCCGCCCAGATCTCCCGCACGATCGCCCGCGCCCTGGGCCTCAACGAGGATCTCTGCGAGGTGATCGCCCTGGGCCACGACCTGGGGCACACCCCCTTCGGCCACTCCGGCCAGGAGGCCCTCGACGAGTGCATGAAGGAGCACGGCGGGTTCGAGCACAATCTCCAGAGCCTGCGCGTGGTCGAGCTTCTGGAGCGCCGCTACCCCGATTTTCCGGGGCTCAACCTCACGTTCGAGACGCGCGAGTCGATCGCCAAGCACGGCTGGCCCCAGAAGAAGGCCGTCGCGCCGGAGTACCGCCCCGAATGGGCCCCGCTTCTCGAGGCCCAGCTGGTGGACATCGCCGACTCGATCGCGTACGACGCGCACGACATCGACGACAGCGTCAAGGCCGGCCTTCTGGCGGAGGACGATCTGGCCGGGCTGGAACTGTGGCGGCGGGCCACCCAGGGGTCGTCTCTGGCCGGCGAGATGCGGGTCCGCGCCGGTGTCCGCCGGCTCATCGACATGGAGGTCACCGACCTCGTCCGCACGACGCTCGAGAACGTCCGGCGCCTGGGACTGGACTCCCTTGATGCCGTCCGGGCCGCCCGGGAGCCGGCGGTCCGTTTCTCCCCCGAGATGGACCGGCTCAAGAAGGAGCTCCAGGCGTTTCTCTTCCGGAACGTCTACCGCCACCACCGCGTGGTGATCATGGCGGAGAAGGCCCGGCGGTTCGTGACCGAGCTTTTCCGCGCCTACACCGCCAACTCCGCCACGCTCCCGCCCCGGTTCCAGGAATGGGCCCGCGCCGTGGGCGTCCCCCGCGCCGTCGCCGACTATATCGCCGGCATGACCGACCGGTACTGCCAGGACGAGTACAGGAAACTCTTCCACCCGTTCGAAAACATCCTCTGAGGATTTGCGGTCCCATGCTGCACGCCGTCCGGGCCGTCTTCGTGCTCGTCTGCGGGGCCCTGGGATGGGTCATCGGCATCGACCTTTACCAGGTCCCCTGGCTGGGCCTCTTCGTCGGCTTCGGCGCGGGCGCCTTCCTCGTGGTCATCGAGATCCTGGCCACCCGGCGCCTGGCCTCGCTGGTGCTGACGCTCGTGCTCGGCATCCTCGTGGGCTGCCTGCTGTCGCACTTCGTGATCCAGGTCCTGGACCTCCTGAGCCCCCACCTGGCCGACCGCACCCGGACGTACCGCAACTTCGCGCTTTCCGTGGTCCTGAGCTTCCTCTCGGTGCTCATCATTCTGCACCTCAAGGACGACTTTAAATTCGCGATCCCCTTCGTCGAGCTGCGCCGCGAAAAGGCCCCCGGTCCCCGGGCCCTCCTCCTGGACACGAGCGCCATCATCGACGGGCGCATCGCCGATCTCGTCGAAACCCGCATCCTCGGCGGCGCCCTGATCGTGCCCCGTTTCGTCCTGGCCGAGCTTCAGCAGGTGGCCGATTCCGCCGATAAAATCAAGCGCAACCGCGGGCGCCGCGGCCTGGACGTCCTGGCCCGCCTCCGCCAGTGCCCCTCCGTCGAGGTCCGCGTCGAGGACGTGGAACTGCCCGGCGTGGAGGGCGTGGACGCCAAACTCGTGCGCCTGGCCCGGACGCTCGACGCCCGGATCGTCACGACCGATTTCAACCTCAATAAGGTCGCTCAGGTGCAGGGCCTCGAAGTGATCAACGTCAACGACGTCGCCCGGGCGCTCCGGCCCGTGGTCCTCCAGGGCGAACGCGTCTCCGTCAAGATCCTCCGGACCGGCGAGAGCCCCGGCCAGGGCGTGGGATACCTCGAGGACGGCACGATGGTCGTGGCCGAGGAGTGCGCCGGAAAGATCGGCCAGCAGGTGGACCTCGTCGTCACGAACGTCCTTCAGACCTCCGCCGGAAGGCTCGTCTTCGCCCGGCCGGCCTGACGCCCACCGGAAAATTCTTCCGCCCTCCGGAGGAAAAAAGCTCCGCTTCCGCCCGCCGGATTCGTCCCCTGCCGGGGAAGCCGCCGTTGGCACGGAGATTGCTTAGTTCGCTCCCCGCCATGGAACTCGACGACCGTCTGGCGTGTGAAGTCGAGCGGCTGTGCCGGCTGGTCGAAGCGGCCGCTCCGGACTTCGTCCGGCCGGCGGGGTGGAGGGCGCGGCTGGCGCGCTTCCTGGCGGCGGTGGTGTTCTGACATGACGCTGCTCCTGGCGCTTCTGGTCGGCGGGGAGACGCTCGTCCTGCGCGAGTCCGCGCGGGCGGAGGGGCGGTATGTCCGCCTCCTGGAGTGCGTGGAGGCGGATCGGCTGGGCGAGGAGACGCGCCGCCTCCTGGCGGACGTCTACCTGGGCCGCGTGCCCGAAGGCGGACAGGTGCGCGCGGTGACCGTGGAAGAGATCCGGCGGGAGATGGATCTGCGGGGGATCGATCCGGCGCGTTTCGAGTTCGTCGGCCGCCGGGTGGAGGTGACTTCGGCGGAGGGAGGGCCGGGCACGTTCCGTCGGGCGGTGATCGCGGAGATCCGCCGCGCGATTCTGGAACGCCATCCGGGTTTGCGGCCGGAGGAGGTCGAGGTGCGGCTGATCGATCCGGATCCGGCGCTCGAATCGGCGGGGGTGCGGGACGTGCGGATGGAAACGCCGGCCTTCGGGACGGTCGCCTATACGGCGGTGACGGCGGGGCCGGGAGCGCGGGAGGTGCGCGGGCGCGCCGAGGTGACGCGGGCGCGACACGTGCAGGGAGCGGTTCGGACGGCGGGCGGCGCGGCGGACCGGCCGGCGGTGCGCGCGCGGGAAATCGTCCGGGCCGTCGGCGGCGCCTTCGAGGTGGACGCGCGGGCGCTGGAGGACGGCGGGGTGGGACGGGTCATCCTTCTGGAGTTCGTGTCCACGGGGAACCGCTTCCGGGGGCGCGTGACGGAAGCGGGCCGGGTGGCGGTGGTGGAGGCGGATCCGTGAAGAAGTTCGGATGGGCGGCGGCGGCCTGGCTGGCCATGGCGGGCGGCGCCTGGGGGCAGTCGCTCCTGGGCGATTCGGACCGTTCGCCTTACGATCCGCCGCCCCCCCGGGCGTACCGGAAGCACGACGTGCTGTTTCTGAAGGGGGACAGGCCCAAGGCGGACGGCGGGGGTGGGTTCTCGATCGCGGCGGAGGTGGCCGACGTGCGCCCGAACGGGACGCTCGTCGTGCAGGCCCGGAAGCGCCGCTTCGTGAACGGACGGGAAGAGGTCTTCAAGCTCTCCGGGGAAGTGCCGGCCGCGGCGGTGCGGGACGGGGCCGCGCGGCTGGAGGACGTGCTGAATCTCAGCCTGGTCCGCGAAGGAGCCCGCGGGCCGGAAGAATGGATCCTTCGGGCATGGCCGTAGCGAACGCGAAAGGATGTCCCGCGCCGGTCCCCGCACGGGGCGGGGCGGGATTCCCTCATAAACCCCTCACCGGAGCCCTGGGACGGGCGGGCCTTCCCGCGAAGGCCCGCCCGGTCCCGGGTGGTTAAGCCATGGCCACGATCTTCGCGGCGGCGCTCCTGGCGGTTTCGACCCAGGCGGTGAAGGACTTCGTCGAAGTGGACGGAGCCCGCTCCAATCCCCTGCGCGGGTACGGCATCGTGACGGGCCTCAACGGACGGGGCGACAGTCCTCAGGGGGAATCCGCCCGGCTCCTGCGGGCGATGCTGCAGAATCTGTCCGCCCCCGAGGTCACGATCGAGAAAATCGAAGCCCGCAACGCGGCGCTGGTTCTCGTGACGGCGGAGCTTCCGCCCTTCCAGAAGCCGGGGACGCGGCTGGATGTGACCGTCTCGGCGATCGGGGACGCCCGGTCCCTGGCGGGCGGGGAGCTTCAGCTCACCGATCTTCGCGGGCCCCTGGGACGGAGAGACCCCACGATCTATGCGCTCGCGTCCGGCCGTCTTGTGGTGGAGGGGGACGAGGGGCGCGGGAACCCCACGGTGGGATTCATTCCCGGCGGCGCGATCGTCGAGAAGGGGCTCGCGCACGCGTTCATTCACGAGATTCCGGAGGGCCGCCCGGGGGCCGGGCGGAAGGCCTTCCGGCTGCTGCTCAAGAAGCCGGATCTTTCCACGGCGGGCCGGCTCGTCCAGCAGATCAACGCGTCCGCGGCGGCCGGTTCCGGCGGGAGGCTCGAGGTCGCCGAGGCGCTCGACGGCGGCGCGATCCTGGTGCGGATTCCCACGGCGGAGGAGTACCGCGCCGCGACCGGTTCGGCCCCGGCGTGCGACTTCGAGCGCGAGCCGGTCCACTGGCTCGACGCGGTCCTCAATCTGCCGGCGGACCTCTACGCGCCGGAAGCGGCGGCGGTCGTCATTCACGACGCCAGCCGCACGGTTTCCTGGACCGGCGAGGTGCGGCTGCGCTCCGGAAGCGTTCTCCTGCCCGGTTCGGGGGAGGCCGCGCGGCCGAGCGTCTTTCACGCGCGGGACGGACAGCGCCTCTCGGAGTTCCTCGAGAAGGTCGGCCCGGCGGTCACTTCGGCGCAACTCGTGGACCTCGTCCGGGCGCTCCACAAGGCGGGTCTGATTCAGGCCGAAGTGCGCGCCCGCTGAGGGATCCGCTCAAGCTTCCCCCGGCCCTGCGTCGATGAAGAAGAAGGCGCGGGTCCGCCTTTCCAGGAGATCCCCCGGGAGACCCCGACTCGGCCGGCAACGGCCGGTCGGGGGGCTCCCGTTTTTTTTCACTCCGGGATCCGGGGGACCAGGCGGAACAGGCGCGTTCCGCCCGGCGCGCGGCGCGAACAGAAATAGATGGAGCCGTCGGCCCCCCAGGCGGGCATCCAGTCGGGCGCGGGCGAAGAGGTCAGCCGCGTCGGAGGACCACCCTCGGCGGGAACCGTCCAGAGGTCGTCCCCTTCGTCCAGCCGCCCCGCGGCGGCCGGGCTTTTGCCCACCGTGGCGAAGACGAGGTGGCGCCCGTCGGGCGACCAGGCCGGGTTGATCGCCGCCCAGCCGTCCGGCGCCAGAACGGCGGTGAGGTCGCGCGCGGACCCTTCCTCGAAGGCGACCGTCCAGATCGTGCTCATCCAGTCGTCCCGCCGGCGCATCCTCTGGAAGGCGATGCGGGGGCCGCGCGGGGACCATTCGGGAAGAAGGCCGTCGATGTCCTCGAGGACGTGGATGCGGCCTGCGGCCATGTCCCGAATCCGGAGGGTCCATTCGCCGCCCGAGTCCGCGGCGGAGTAGACGAGCCACCGGCCGTCCGGCGACCACGAGGGATGGAGGCTCGGGACCCCGGGTTCGCTGACGTATTCCGGGGCGGCGCCCGCGTGGGCGAGGTCGAGGATCGCGATTTCCCAGAGCCCGCGGCCGTGGGTGGAGAACGCCAGGAGGTTCGGCCGCGCGGGGTTGACCTTGGGGAAGCGCTCGTCGCCGGGCAGCGACGTGAGGCGCACCGGCGCTCCGGGGCCCGTGGGGCGCATGAAAAGGTCGAAGTCGGTGCCGAAGGCGGAGGAGGCGTAGTACAGGGTCTTTCCGTCCGGGGAGATTTCCGGGTCCCGGTCTTCGCCCGAGCGTCCGGAGGTGACCTGGGTGATGGGAGGTTCGGCGCCGGACTCGGAGGGGGGCGCCGGGGGAGGCGGCTCGGGCGCGGAGCAGGCCGCCAGAATCAAGGGGGTCAGGAAGCCCGGCAGCATCCGTTTCATAGCCCCTCTCCGTGGAGTTCTTTATCTATTCATCGGCCGCGGGTTGACCTTTCTTGAGGGCCGGTCTATAAATCCATTTCGTATGGAAGTCGTGGTGGACGGCCGCACCGGGATGGGCGTTCCGGACGAGGGCGGGGTCACGTTCCAGGCCCTTTTCGACGCGCTGCGGCGGGCGGCCGCGCGGAAGCGCCGCGTGGTGGTTTCCTGGACGCTCGACGGGGAGCCGCTGACGCCCGAGCGGCAGGCGGACCTTTCGGGGCAGCCGACGAAGGCGTATGGCCTTCTCGAGGTGAAAACCGCCGACCCGCAGGAGGTGGCCGGACCGACGCTGCGCGGGCTGCGCGGGCACCTGGAGAATCTGGCGCGCGTCCACGACGAGGCGATCGCCTGCATGGCCTCCGGCGAGTATGCGCGCGCGCTCGGCAAGTTCGACGACTGCTTCCACGGGTGGGACATCCTGCTGCGGGCCGTGCGGGACCTGGGGTCTCTGGCCTCGGTGGACTTCAAGGCGCTGCGTTCGGGCGGCGAGTCGCTGGAGCTTCGCGTCCGGGACCTTCAGGAGTCGCTCCTGCGGTTCGGCGCGGCGGTGGAGTTCAAGGACGCCGACCGGATTCTGAGCCTGCTTCGGGATGAACTCAAGCCTCAGTTGAGCGACTGGCGCGAGGTCCTGGAGACCCTGGAGCGGCACGTGGCGGAGCCGGGTCCGTGAGCCGCGACGGCTGGCGGGCGCGCCTGGCGCGCGTGCGGGCGCTCGTCCTGGACGTGGACGGGGTTCTGACGGACGGTTCCCTCTATTACGGCCCCGGCGGGCAATCCTTCAAGCGCTTCGACAGCAAGGACGGGATGGGGATCGTCCTCGTCCAGAAGGCGGGCGTCCGGGTGGCCTTCCTTTCGGCGGAGAAGACCGACATCGTGCGCCGCCGGGCGGAGAAGCTGGGGGTGCGGGACCTTTTTCTGGGCGTCGGGGACAAGGGGGAAGCCTTCGAGCGCTTCCTGAGGGCGCGGCGGCTGAAGGCCGAGGAGACGGCCTACGCGGGGGACGACGTGAACGATCTTGCGCCGCTGCGGCGGGCCGGGGTGGCGATCGCCGTGGCGGACGCGGTGGAGGAGGTGCGGCGGGCCGCCGACTGGGTCACGTCCCGGCCGGGGGGCCGGGGGGCGGTGCGGGAGATGTGCGACGCGATCCTCAAGTTCCGGGGTGCCTCCGTCCGATAAGGGGACGGACGGTTCGAGGAGGGGCCCTATGAGTTCGGGATCGTTCAAGTTCCTCCAGCCGACGCGCGCCTGGCGGGAGATGAGGATTCTGGAGGAGATCGGTCGCACTCCGCGGGTGAGCCAGCGCGGGCTGGGGCGGGCGGCGGGTCTGAGCGCGGCGATGGTCAACGCGTACGTGGACGCTCTTGTGGCCGGGGGGTACGTCGAGGTGGTGGGGGATACGAACCGGACGTACCGGTACTACCTGACGCCGGAAGGATGCCGGCGGCGGGATCTTTTGCGGGCCGAGCTGGCGGCCGAAGTCGAAGCCCTGCGGGCGTCGGGACTGGGCCTCATGACGGGCTGACGGGTCGCCCGTTTCTGGACTTGGCCTGCGGCGCGTCCTATATTGCTCCCCCATGCCGCCGGCCACCCTCCTTTCGGGCTGCACCGTCCTGGACGCGGAACTCTACCTGCCCCGGGGCGACATCCTGATCGAAGGGGGCCGGATTCGTAAAGTCGCCTCCCGGATCTCCGCCCGGGGCGTCCGGGTGGTGCCCGCGCGGGGCCTGGTGGCGGTGCCCGGCCTCATCGACACGCAGATCAACGGCGGCTTCGGCGTCTCCTTCAGCGAGGCCTCCCCCGACCAGGTGGCCGACATCGCCCGCCGGCTTCTCTCGCACGGCGTCACGGGGTTTCTCCCCACCCTCATTTCGCTCCCGAAGGACGTGACCCTGCGGGCGATCGGAAACGTCGTCCGGGCGGCCGGCTCCCCGGGCGGCGCCCGCATCCTGGGGCTCCACCTCGAGGGACCCTTCCTCCATCCCGAACGCCGCGGCGCCCACAAGGAGGAACATCTGCGCCGCCCCTCTCTTGCGGAGTTCCGCCGCTACCTCCGCGCCGCGCGCGGCCTTCTCCGGATGATGACGCTCGCGCCCGAGCTTCCCGGCGCCCTCGCCGTCATCAAGGAAGGCTCCCGCCGCGGCGTCATCATGGCGGCGGGACATTCCATGGCCACCGCCGCCGACGTCGGCCGCGCCGTCGTCGAGGGCGGCCTGCGCCACGTCACCCACGTCTTCAACGCCATGCGCCCCCTGCATCACCGCGAAGAGACGCTCCTCACCGCCGCGCTCCTCATGAACCGCCTCTCCTGCGGCATGATCTACGACCGGCAACACCTGAGCGCCGGCACCGCCCTTCTTCTGCTCAAGCTCAAGCCCGTCGGTTCCCTGGTTCTCGTCAGCGACACGACCTTCGCCCTGGGCGCCCCGGACGGCGAAATCCGCGCGGACGGAGAAACCTACGTCGTGGGCGGCGGCCGCGTGATCGTCAAGTCCACGGGGCGCCTGGCCGGAAGCGCCTTCTCCATCCTCGACGGCGTGCGATGCCTCATCGAAGACACCCGCGTTCCCCCGGCCCTGGCCTTCTACATGGCCAGCGGGGCCCCCGCGCGCCTCTTGGGCCTTCAGCGTAAACTCGGAACCCTCCGGCCCGGCGCGTGGGCCGACGTCGTCCTTCTGGGGCCCGGCCTGCGCGTGGTCCGCACCTTCGTGGGAGGCGAGCTTCTCTACGAAAATCCGGACGCGTAGGACGAGCCATGGAAATCGTCATCCAGCCCGACTACGACCGCCTCTGCGACGAGGCCGCCGCGATGGTCTTCGAGGCGCTGGCCCGCAAGCCGGACCTCGTCCTCGGCCTGGCCACCGGCCGGACCCCGCTGGGCCTCTACGAACGCCTGGCGCGCCGCCCGGACGCCTTCGCCCGCGCCGCGTTCTTCAACCTGGACGAGTTTTACGGCCTCCCGCCGGCTCATCCGGCAAGCTTTCACGCCTATCTGCGGCGTCATCTGATCGACCGCGTGAAGCACGATCCGGCGCGCGTGCACCTCCTGCGCGGGGACGTGGCGGATCTCGACCGGGCTGCCCAGGAGTACGAGGACCGCATCCGCGCCGCCGGGGGCATCGACCTTCAGATCCTCGGCATCGGCCGCAACGGACACATCGGCTTCAACGAACCGGGATCCTCCCTCGGCTCCCGCACCCGCGCCAAGACCCTGGAGCCGGAAACCGTCGCCGAGTACGCCAAGTCCGGCCAGGAACTTCCGCGCTTCGCGATCACCCTGGGCGTGGGCACGATCATGGAGGCGCGGCGGCTGCTCCTTCTGGCCTCGGGCGAGAGCAAGGCGGAGATCATCCAGAGGATGGTGGAAGGGCCGGTCACCGCGGAGGTCCCGGCGTCCGCGATCCAGTTCCATCCGCGCGCCGTCGTCGTCCTGGACGAACCGGCCGCCTCCCGGCTCAAGCGCCGGGAGTACTACAAGTGGGTTTACGCGAACAAGTACCGCGTGGGCCAGACGCCCCCGGGAGCAGCGCCAACCCCGCCGCCGCCGCGAGGCTGAGCCCCGCGCCCGTCAGAAACGGCGCCCGCGGGGAAGCGGCCGTCCAGAGCCATCCCGCCAGCAGCCCCGCCGGAAGAACGCACAGGCCCTGCACCGTCGCCAGGATCCCGTACGCCGTGGCGCGCCGCTCCGGCGGCACGAGATCCGCCACGAGCGCCTTGCCCACGCCCTCCGTCAGTCCGTAGTAGACTCCGTAGAGGAGCAGAAGCGGAACCAGCGGACCCGCGTCCCGGGCGAATCCGAACCCGGCATAGACCGCCGCGTACAGGATCCACCCCGCGGCCAGGAACCGCCGGCGCCCGAATCGGTCCGAAAGCGCCCCCGCCGGCAGGGAAAAAAGGACGCTCATGAGGTTGAAGGCCGCCAGAAGGAGAAAAAGCTGCGGGAGGCTCATCCCCAGATCCGCCGCCCGCAGGATGAGAAAGGAGTCCGTCGAGTTGCCCAGCGAGAAAAGCACCGTGATCGCGATGAAGGTCCAGAAGGGCCGCCCCAGCGACGAGCCCGCCGCCGGGCTCTGCGGCGTCGGAGCGGGCAGGATCCGCCGGGCCGGCTCCCGCACGAGGCCCGCCAGGACCAGCGTGGACAGCCCCGGAACGACGATGAAGAGGACGAGGTTCCGGAACGTTCCCGCCGCCAGCGGCGCCGCCGGATCCTGGGAGAGCGCCACGATCAGGGCGCCCGCCACGAGGCTCACCATCGCCCCCGCGGGATCGAGCGCGTGGTGAAGTCCGAAGGCGCGCCCCCGCTCCGAAGGGGCGGCGGCGTCGGCGATGAGCGCGTCCCGGGGCGGGACCCGCAGTCCCTTGCCCACGCGGTCGAGGACGCGGACCAGAAGCACCTGCCCCCATCCGGCCGCAAAGTAGAGCAGGGGCTTCACCAGGTTCGAGAGCGCGTACCCGGCCAGCACGAAGGGCTTCCGGCGGCGGGCGCGGTCGGCCCACCAGCCCGTGACGATCTGAAGGAGCGTGGCCGCGGATTCCGCCGCGCCGTCCACGAGGCCCACGACGATCGGGGGCGCCCCCAGGACCGCGACCACATAGAGGGGAAGTGCCCCCTTAAGGAGCACTTCGCTGGCCACGTCGTTGGCGAAGCTCGCCAGGGAGAGAAGAACGACCGTCCGGGGAAACCCCCGGCGCGCGCGCGCCGCCGGAACCGCCGCCGCTTCCGCGGATTCGCTCACGGCATCCCCGCGTCCATCCGCTCCAGCTCCTCGGGCGTTACCGGCCGCTTGTGCTCCACCGCGTGACGCCGCACCAGGGGGAGGAGCCGCCGCGCGCGCTCCGGATCCGCGGGCCGCCCGCGCTCCCGCAGGACCGCCTCGATGGCGTGGCTTCCCGAATGCTTGCCCAGGACCAGGCGGCGCCGGCCGCCCACGTCCTCGGGCGCGAACGGCTCGAAGGTCCGTTCCGCCCGGAGCAGGCCCGCCACATGGATGCCCGATTCATGGGCGAAGACGTTGGAGCCCACGATCGGCTTCCACGGCGGCACGGGCACCCCGCAGGCGCGCGCCACCACGGCGCTCAGCTCCGGCAGGACCTGGAGATCCCACCCCACGTCGATCCCGTAGAGGTACTTGAGCGCCATCACGGTCTCCTCGAGCGACGCGTTGCCCGCGCGCTCGCCGATGCCGTTCACCGTCACGTGCGCGTAGGCCGCCCCCGCGCGGATCCCGGCCAGCGTGTTGGCCACGGCCAGGCCGAAATCGTTGTGCGCGTGGACCATGACCGGAAGCCCCGTGGCCTCGAGCACGCGGGAAACGAGCGCCGCATAGCGCTCGGGCGTGGCCAGGCCCACGGTGTCCGACATCCGCAGGCGGTCCGCGCCGCTGTCCCGGGCGACGCGCGCGTACTCCACGAGGAACGCCGGGTCCGCCCGGCAGACGTCCTCCGCCGAAAGCGACACGAACTCCGCGCGCGACCGGGCCCATTGTACCAGTTCCGACATCGTCCGAAGAAGCCAGGCCCGGTCCTTCCGCAAACCTTCCTCCAGGAGCTTGGAGGACGCCGGAAGCCCGATGTGCACGCAGCGCAGGCCCAGATCGAACGACTTCTCCAGGTCCTCGCGACGGCCGCGGTTCCAGCCCACCAGGCGCGCCCGGAGACCCAGGCCCACGATGCGGCGGATCGCCTCGGCTTCGTCCCCGTCCATCGCGGGAATGCCGACCTCGATCATGGGCACGCCCAGGCGGTCGAGAAGCCGGGCGATGGCCACCTTCTCTTCGACGCGGAAAGCGACGCCGGGGGCCTGCTCACCGTCGCGCAGCGTGGTGTCCTCGAGGATCGGCGTCGGCGGGGACGTCTTCGGGGTTTCGGGCGTCATGGCCGTTTCCTCCATGTTGGGGTTTTTCGATGAACCATTCCGGGGGCACGCGGACGAGCCGGTTGATCTCCTCCAGCGGGCTGATCATGGGTTCCACTTCGCTCAGAGTCTCGGCGCGGCGAAGCAGGCTCAGGACGGCCCGGCCGGCCCGCACCATGGCGCGCAAGAGCTGATTGGCGTAGACCACGGCGGCGAAGCCGGCGTCGGCCAGCTCCGAAAACGGGATCTCGGGATAGAGCGTGGGGACGGCGACCAGCGGCCGGGGGACCCGCCCGGAACGCGCGATTTCCCGCAACGGGGCGAAGGCGCGCGCGTGGACGAGAATCGCATCGGCCCCGGCGTCCGCATAGAGGCGGGCGCGGGCCAGGGCGTCCTCGGGCCCCAGGCCGGCGATCAGGGACTCCACGCGGCCGATGATGAGCGTGCCGTACGGTTCGGCGGCTTTCTTGGCGGCGGCGATTTTCGCGGCCATCTCGTCGGGCGCCACGAGCGTCCGGGGGGCCGACGCCCAGAGGCTGCACCGCTTGGGAAAGGCGTTGTCCTCCAGGCACACAGCCGCGGCGCCGGCGGCTCCGTACTCGCGCGCGGCCCGGGCGGCGTGGAACGCGTCGCCGAAGCCGTTGTCGCCGTCCACCACCACCGGGATCCCCACGGCGGCGACGGCGCGCCGGGCGGCCTCGGCGCTTTCGCTGAGGGTCACGAGGTTGGCGTCGGGGAGATCGAACTGGGCGGCCGCGACGCCGAAGCCGCTCAGCCACACGGCGGGGAAGCCGGCCTGTTCGACGAGGCAGGCGCTGAGGGCGTCGTGGGCGCCGCCCAGGCGGAGCGGACGTCCGGGGACAAGCTCCAGGCGGGGCCGGTCAGGGGTTCCGTTTCTCATGGGGTCTCCCTCCTTTGCGCGGAAGGGAGTCTAGAGGGCGGAACCTTAAAGCGACGTGAAGGCGGGCGAGGCGGCCTGCAGCTTCTCTTCGAGGCGCCGGAGGCGCTCGCGGGCGGGTCCGTTCCGGCGCTCGATTTTGCGGCAGGCTTCGAGCACCGTGGCGTGCCCGCGGCCGCCGAAGTGCTCGCCGATCTGGGCGAACGGCCGGCCGAGAAGCTTGCGGGCCAGGTAGAAGCAGGCCTGCCGCGCCTCGCACGCGGCCCGGGAGCGGCCGGGGGCGTAGATCTCGGTGACCTTGACGCCGAAGGTTTCGGCGGCGGCGCGGACGATGTCCGTGTACGTGAGCCCGAGGCTCCACTCGTTGAGGAACTCGGAGGCGACCGCCCGGGCGGCCGCCGGAGAGGGCGGATCGATCTCGAGAAGCCGCCGCAGGCAGCGGAGCTGATCGGCGTAGCTCGTGCGGACGAGGGACGCCAGGACCTCGAGCGCGGCGTCCGGGACTCCCCGGGGGGCGCGGCGCCGGAGGATCGCCAGGCCGGTGGCGGGGTCGGGGCGTTCGAGGACGGCTTCCTCGGCGCTCCGGAGGCGGGCGCGGAGGGGGCGGGCGAAACCCTCGAGGGCCCGGACAGGACGGTCGCTCGTGAGAACGGCCCGGGCGCCGCGATCGGAGAGGGCTCCCAGGACGTCGGCGAGGGCGGCCTGGGCGGCCTCCTTGCCGGCCAGGAGGTGGACGTCGTCGAAGAGGAGGGCGCCGGCCGTTCGGCATTTGGCCAGGAACGCCCGGAGGTGGTCGCGGTGGTAGGCCCACTGGAAGTGGCGGACGAACTGCTCGCCGGTGAAGTGAAGGGCCGGGCGGACGGTCAGTTCGCGGGCGACGGCGCGGAGAAGGTGGGTTTTCCCGAGCCCCGGGCCGCCGTGGAGGAAGAGGAGCGCGGGGGCGCGGGGGCCGCCGCGGGCGAAGGCGCGCGCGGCCTCCAGGGCCATGCGGTTGCCGGGGCCGGCGACGAAGGAGGCGAAGGTGCCGTCGGCGGGGGCGTCCTCGTCCGGCGGGGGGGAAAGCGGAAAGGAAGCCCGCTCCACCTGGAAGCGGACGCGGACCTTGCGGTTGGTGACGCGTTGGGCGGCCTGGGTGACGAGGTCCTTGAGCAGGGCTTCCACTTTGTCGCGCGCGTCCGTCGTGGAGAAGTGGAAGGTGAAAAGGTCCTCGTCCAGAAGGGCGGGGCGGGCGTGGCGGATCCAGCAGGCGTAGCGCTCGGGTCCCGCGCGGCGGAGGATCTCGGCGTTCAGGCGGCGCCAGATGTCGTAGAGCGGCCCCTTCATCGCTGGACGGCGGACGGAGGGCGACCGCATCGGAGGACGGTCGGGGGTTCCCCCTCTCCGGCGGCGTTCCTCTCTCCCGGGGGAAGTATACCACCGGGAGCCGGCGGGTCAACGAGGGGGCCGACCGACGACGATGGCGGAGTTGTGGCCTCCGAAGCCCAGGGAGTTCGACATGGCGTACTCGACGGCCACGCGGCGCTTTTCGTTGGGCACGTAGTCGAGGTCGCACTCCGGGTCGGGGGTTTCGTAGTTGATGGTGGGGTGGACGACGCCGTCGCGGATGGAAAGAACGGTGGCCACGAGTTCCGCGGCGGCGGCGGCTCCGAGGAGATGGCCGATCATGGACTTCGTCGAGCTGATGGGGATCTTGCGGGCGCGTTCGCCGAACGTCTTCTTGATGGCGGCGGTTTCGATCTTGTCGTTGAGGGGCGTGGAGGTCCCGTGGGCGTTGATGTAGGAGATCTGCTCGGGGCGGAGTCCGGCGTCCTTGAGGGCCAGTTCCATGGCCTTGGCGCCTCCGGAGCCGTCGGGGTCCGGGGCGGTGATGTGGTACGCGTCGTCGGTGTTGCCGATGCCGAGGACCTCGGCGTAGATCCGGGCGCCGCGGGCGCGGGCGTGTTCGAGCTTCTCGAAGACGAGGATGGCGGCGCCCTCGCCCAGGACGAACCCGTCCCGGTTCTTGTCGAAGGGGCGGGAGGCCTTCTCGGGCGCGTCGTTGCGGCTGGACAGGGCCCCCATGTTGGCGAAGCCGGAGAGGGACAGGTACGTCAGCGCCGCCTCGGTGCCGCCCGTGAGCATGACGTCCGCGTCGCCGTACTGGATCGTGCGGAAGGCGGTTCCCATGGCGTGGTTGGCCGACGCGCAGGCGGAGGCCACGCCCCAGTTGGGGCCGCCGAGCCCGAAGAAGATGGCGACGTTCCCCGCGGCGGCGTTAAGCATCATTTTGGGGACGAAGAAGGGGCTCGTCCGGGAGGGCCCTTTCTCCATGTACCGGCGGTGCTGGTCCTGAAGCTCGTGGAGGCCGCCGATGCCGCTGGCGACGATAGCGCCGCAGCGCCAGCGATCGAGCTTGGCGAAGTCCAGGCCCGCGTCCTTGACCGCCTGCCGCGCCGCCGCCAGGGCGTACTGTGAGAAGGGGTCCATCCGCTTGGCCTCCTTCTCGTCGATGTAGTCGGCCGGGTTGAAGTTCTTCACCTCGCAGCCGATGGTGACGGTGTGTCCGGAGGTGTCGAACTTGGAGATCTTGGCGGCGCCGCTCTTGCCGGACAGAAGCGCGTTCCAGTAGGTGTCGACATCGTTCCCGACCGGCGTGATGACGCCGAGGCCGGTGATGACGACCCTACTTCTTGTCACGGACGTTGTCCTCGATGTACTTGATGGCGTCGCCCACCGTCTGGATCTTCTCGGCGGCGTCGTCCGGGATCGACAGATCGAACGCGTCCTCGATCTCCATGACGAGCTCCACCTGGTCCAGCGAGTCGGCGCCCAGGTCGTTGACGAACGACGAATTGCGGGTGATCTTGTCCTTGGCCACGCTCAGCTGCTTGGACACGATGTCGATGACCTTGCTTTCGATCTCCGCCGTGGTCAACGCCATAGATCCTCCCAAAAACGTAGATTCGCCAGGGCGTCGGTGATGGGCGGCTAGTATAGGGACCGGGTCCGGCCAATTCAAGTCTAATTCAAGCCTCGGGAGGAGGCCCCGCCAGCTCGACGAGCACCCCGAAGGCGTCCCGCGGCCGCAGGAAGTTCACCCGCCGGCCGCCCGCCCCCCGTCGCGGGGCGTCCCACACCGGCTCGTACCCGCGCGCCCGAAGTTCCCGCGTCGCCTCCTCCACGTCCTCCACCTCGAAGCAGACGTGATGGAACCCCTCCCCGCGGGAAGCGAGGAACTTGGAAATCACCTCCTCGCCCGGAAGGGGCTCCAGAAGCTCCAGGACCGACTCTCCCGCCCGCACCTTGACGACCTTCAGGCGCATGTCGGCAAGCGTCTCCCGCGCCACGACCGGAAGCCCCAGGACGTCTCCGTAAAACGCGGCCGCCCGCTCCGCCGAACGGCAGGCGATCCCCAGGTGTTCGATCTTGCGGATCTTCACGGCCCCTCCCTTCGAAGCGCCTCTTCCTCGAAGGCGGCGAAAATCCGCTCCAGCGTCTCCCGGGGCGCCCGCAGCGGCCCCAGGAACGGAACCCACAGGGCCACCGTTCGCGCCAGGAGGAGGTGCCGCCCCGTCCGGGTCAGATGGATCGCATTTCCCTTGGGTTTCAGCCGGAATCCGAAATGCCGCCCCTGCGGAATCTCGGGAAGCGATTCCTTGGAGGGAAGAACCACGACCTGGACGGTGGCCCCCTCCGCGAGGTATCGGCGCACGACCAGCCGGTCGAGCGGCGGGGTCTCGAAGAGCGGCCGGGCGTCGGCGAAGAGAAGCGCCCGCGCGGGCTCGGCGTCCACCGTCTGAAGCTGCGCCTGAAGCCCCGCCGCCCGCCAGGCACGCAGCCAGGGGTCGCCGTCCCCGGAGACGTTGCGCTCGACGGCGGCGAACGCGCCATAGAAGAGACCCGCCAGAGCCAGACCCGAAAGCGCGATGCCCGCCAGAGGCCTCATCCCGGGCCCTCCTGCGGCTGGAAGCGTCCGTACCGTTCCTCGAGCGCCCGGCAGATCTCTCCCAGCGTCGCCCGCGCCCGCACGGCGTCGAAAACCGCCGGAACGAGATTTTCCTCCCGTTCCGCCGCCCGGCGGACCGCGTCGAGCGCCCGCGCCGCCGCGGCCCCGTCCCGCGCGGCCTTCCGCCGCGCCACGTCCCGGGCCCGTTCTTCCTCCACCCGCGGGTCCACCTTGAGCGTGCGCACCGCCCGCGGCGGCTCGGGCTCCTGATAGCGGTTCACCCCCACGATCACCCGCTCGCCGCGCTCGACCCGCCGCTGATCCTCGAGGGCGCTCTTCTCGATCTCCCGGCGCTCGTAGGCGAGGGCCTCCACCGCTCCGCCGCGCGACTCGATCTCGGCGATCAGGCGCCGGGCTTCGGCCTCCAGGCGGTCCGTTTCCGCCTCCACGTGCCAGGCCCCTCCCAGGGGATCGGCCGCGTCCCGCAGGCCCGTTTCGTGCGCGAGAATCTGCTGCGTGCGGAGCGCGAGTTTCGCCGCCTCCTCCGTGGGAAGCGCCAGAGCCTCGTCCATGGCGTTGGTGTGCAGCGACTGGGCGCCCCCCAGGACGGCCGCCAGCGCCTGATAGGTCACGCGGACCACGTTGTTGGCCGGCTGCTGGGCCGTGAGCGTGGATCCGGCGGTCTGCGCGTGGAAGCGCAGCATCTGCGCCCGCGGGTCCTTCGCGCCGAAGCGGTCCCGCATGAGGTGCGCCCACAGACGCCGCGCCGCGCGGAACTTGGCGACCTCCTCCAGAAAGTGGTTGTGGACGTTGAAGAAGAAACTCACGCGCCTTCCGACCGTGTCCGGATCGAGCCCGCGCCGGAGCGCCGCCTCCACGTAGGCCGCCCCGTGGGCGAGCGTGAACCCCAGCTCCTGGGCCGCCGTGGCCCCGGCTTCCCGGATGTGGTAGCCGGAAACGCTGATGAAGTTCCACGCGGGCAGGTGCCGGCAGCAGTGTTCGATCACGTCCACGGCGATCTTCATCGAGGGCCGCGGGGGATAGATGTAGCAGCCCCGCGCCACGAACTCCTTGAGGATGTCGTTCTGGACCGTGCCGCCGAGCTTCTCGAACGGCACCCCCCGGCGTTCCGCCACCGCCATGTGGAGGGCCAGAAGAACGATCGCCGTCGCGTTGATCGTCATGGAGACCGTGACCCGGTCCAGGGGAATGTCGCGGAAGAGCGTCTCCATGTCGTCGATCGAGGCGATGGAAACGCCCGCGCGGCCCACTTCGCCGCGGGCCATGGGGTCCCCCGGGTCGTAGCCCATCTGCGTGGGCAGGTCGAAGGCCACGGAGAGGCCCGTCTGGCCGTGCTCGAGGAGATACTTGTACCGGCGGTTGGTTTCCTCCGCGGTGGCGTACCCCGCGTATTGCCGGAACGTCCAGGGACGATCCGCGTACATCCGGGGGTGGATGCCCCGCGTGAACGGGAACTCGCCCGGCCGCGACGCGTCCATGATCGGAATTCTATCAAAAGGGCATCGCGGGGTCGCGGCGCCGCTTACTCCACCACGAAGAGAAGCTGGTCCTTTTCGACGGGTTGGCCGGCCCGCACGGCCACCTCCCGGAGGACGCCGTCGCGCGGGGCCGGGATCTCGTTTTCGAGCTTCATCGCGTCCAGGCAAAGAACCGGCTGATCCTTTCGCACCGCGTCTCCCGGCTCGACGAGAATCCGGGTGACCAGCCCCGGGATGGGCGCCCGCACCTCCGCGGCCCGCCGGGTCCCCCGCGCCGCCGCGGCGAGCGTCTCGGCGGGAACGGGCGCCCCGGCGCCGGCCAGCTCCACGTCGAACGGGACTCCCTCCAGGAGCACGCGCCCGCCGCCCCCCTCCCGCGGCTCCCATCCGAAGTCCACCCGCCGCTCCCCGAGGAGCGCCCGGACGAGGCCCGGACCGCCCTTTTCCAGGGAGACCTCCCGTTCGCGGTTCCCGGAGCGCACGATGTACCGGTCGCCCTCGGCGCGGACTTCGATCTCGAACTCCCGGTCCCCCACCCGCGCGCGGAACTTCACGTTCCGTTCTCCCGGAAGGCGAGTTTCCACGCCGAGAGGGAGCGGTCGCGGCCGTCCGCCGAGGGCGGCGGCGCCGCCGCCGCCGCGCGGCGGGCGCATTCGAGGACGGCGGCCAGACAGGCCGCGTCCTCCGCGCGGTCCGCGGTTTCCTCGTCCGGCGGGAACTCCTCCTCGACGAAGCGCGTGTGGATCCGGCCGGAGCGGAAGCGCGGGTCGTCCAGAAGCCGGCGGTGGAAGGGCACGGTGGTCGGCACGCCCGTCACGACGAACTCGTCCAGCGCGCGGCGGGCCCGCGCCCGGGCGGCCTCCCGATCGGGACCCCAGCAGACGAGTTTGGCCAGGAGCGAATCGTAGTAGACGGGGACCGGCATTCCCGGCGCCAGGTCCGCGTCCACCCGCACGAAGGGCCCGGCCGGGAGGCGCACGGACGTGACCGTTCCGGTCGCCGGCGCGAAGCGGCGCGCGGGATCCTCCGCGCAGATCCGCATCTCGATCGCGTGGCCGCGCCGGGGAACCTCCTCGAGCGGGACGGCCTCTCCCGCCGCGATCCGGATCTGCAGGGCCACGAGATCCAGCCCCGTGATCATCTCCGTGACGGGATGCTCCACCTGAAGGCGGGCGTTGACCTCGAGGAAGTAGAAGCGGCCGTCCTCGTCGAGGAGGAATTCGCAGGTGCCGGCGTTCTCGTAGCCGGCGCTCCGGGCCAGCTCGCAGGCGGTCCGGCCCATGCGCTCCCGCAGGGCGGCGTCCACGGCGGGAGAGGGGCTTTCTTCCAGGAGCTTCTGATGGCGGCGCTGGATGGAGCAGTCGCGTTCTCCCAGGTGGACGACGCGGCCGCGGCCGTCGCCGAAGATCTGGATTTCCACGTGGCGCGGGCGCGGGACGTAGCGTTCGAGGAAGATCGTGGGGTCGCCGAAGGACTGAGCGGCCTCGCGCGAGGCTTCGCGGAGGGACCGGGCCAGGTCGGCTTCCTCGCGCACGACGCGCATGCCTTTGCCGCCGCCCCCTCCGGCGGCCTTGAGGAGGATGGGGTATCCGTGGCGGGCGGCGAACGCGCGCGCGCGGGATTCGTCGGCGGGTTCCGACAGGCCGGGCACGACGGGGATGCCGAGGGCCTCGGCGGCGCGGCGGGCGGCGATCTTGTTTCCCAGCGCGCGCAGGGCATGAGGCTTCGGACCGATGAAGACGAGTCCCGCGGCGGCGCACGCCTCGGCGAAGTCGGCGTTCTCGGACAGGAAGCCGTATCCCGGATGGACGGCCTGGGCGCCCGAGCGGCGGGCGATTTCGAGGAGGGCGTCGAGGCGCAGGTAGCTTTCCCGGGAAGGCGGCGGCCCGAGGCGGTAGGCTTCGTCGGCCTGGGCGACATAGCCGGCCCAGCGGTCCGCGTCGCTGTAGACCGCGACCGTGCGGATGCCCAGCTCCCGGCACGTCCGGATCACCCGCAGGGCGATTTCGCCCCGGTTGGCCACGAGGATTTTGCGGAACACGGCCGGTCAGGACCCTATCATGCGCCGCCCCGCCGTTCAAGCCCGGAGGGATTTCTAAAGCGGAATGTTCCCGTGTTTGCGGGGCGGGTTGCGGTCGCGCTTGGTCCTGAGGAGCGCCAGGGTCCGGATCAGGCGCGGGCGCGTCTCGGCGGGCTCGAGAATGTCGTCGATGTATCCCCTCTGGGCGGCGAAATAGGGGTTGGCGAACTTCGCCCGGTAGTCCGCGATCAGCGCCTCGCGCGCGGCCCGGGGGTCGGGCGACGCGTCGATGTCGTCCTTGAAGATGATGTTGACCGCTCCTTCGGGACCCATGACGGCGATTTCCGCCGTGGGCCAGGCGAAGTTGAAGTCCCCCCGGATGTGCTTGGAGCTCATGACGTCGTACGCCCCCCCGTAGGCCTTGCGGGTGATCACGGTGATCTTCGGGACGGTGGCCTCGCAGTAGGCGTAGAGGAGCTTCGCCCCGTTCCGGATGATGCCGCCGTGCTCCTGGGCGACGCCGGGAAGGAACCCGGGGACGTCCTCGAAGGTCACGAGGGGAATGTTGAACGCGTCGCAGAAGCGGATGAAACGGGCGCCCTTGACGGAGGCGTCGATGTCGAGGCACCCCGCCAGATGGGCCGGCTGCTGCGCGACGATTCCCACGGGGCGGCCGTCGAGGCGGGCGAACCCCACGATGAGGTTCCGGGCGAAATCGCGGTGCGTCTCGAAGAAGGAGTCGCGGTCCACCACCGCGGCGATGACCTCCTTCATGTCGTAGGGCTTCTGAGGGTTCTCCGGGACGATGGAGTTCAGGCGCGGCTCGCGCCGGGCGGGGTCGTCCGCAGGCGGGACGGCCGGCGGCTCCTCGAGGTTGTTCGAGGGCAGGTACGAGAGGAGTCTCCGGATGGAGCGGAAGCATTCGGGCTCGTCGGCGGCGGCGAAGTGGGCCACGCCGCTTTTCTCGTTGTGCACCGCGGCGCCTCCGAGTTCCTCGAAGGTCACCTGCTCGCGGGTGACCTCCTTGATCACGTTCGGCCCGGTCACGAACATGTAGCTCGTCCCGCGGACCATGAAGACGAAGTCGGTGATCGCCGGAGAGTAGACGGCGCCGCCGGCGCAGGGGCCGAGCACCGCCGAGATCTGCGGGATGACGCCGCTGGCCAGGGTATTGCGCAGGAAGATCTCGGCGTATCCCCCCAGGGCGTCCACCCCTTCCTGAATCCGGGCGCCGCCGGAGTCGTTCAGACCCACGACCGGAATGCCGAGCTTGAGGGCCAGATCCATGATCTTGCAGATTTTCCGCGCATGGGCCAGGCCGAGCGAGCCGCCCAGGACGGTGAAATCCTGCGCGAAAACGGCGACCGGACGGCCGTCGATGCGGCCGAAGCCGGTGACCACGCCGTCGCCGGGAAACTTCCGGCGCTCCATGCCGAAGTCGGTGCAGGAGTGTTCGACAAAGGCGTCGATCTCGTCGAACGAGCCTTCGTCCAGGAGGAGGTTCAGCCGCTCGCGCGCCGTAAGCTTGCCGGCGGCGTGCTGGCGGGCGGCCTTCTCCGGTCCGCCGCCTTCGAGGGCCTGACGACGCCGCTCACGCAGCCGGGAAAGGGGGTCGTCGGCCATACGGCCATGATATCGGGCGGCCGGGAGAACACAAGCTTCGGAACCCGCCCTACGGCTGCTGAAGCTGGGCCTTGAGCCGTTCGAAGTCCTGCGCCGCCCGGCGGCCCGCGCGGGTGCCGTCGCAGGCGCGCGCCAGGTCCCGGTACGCCGCGGCCGCCCGGGCGAGTTCGCGGCGGTCGGTTCCCGCCTCCTGCTCGAGGCGCGCGACCAGCCGGTACCGCGCCGACGCGTCGTGCTCCCGCCGCACGACGGGATCCCGCAGGAGTTCCGAAAGCGACTTCTGAACCGCCGCGCGCGTCCGGGGATCCATGCCCCGGGAGCCCTCGCTCTCGAGAAGATCCGCTAACGCCTGTGCGCGATCGACCGGATCGGCGATCGACAGGATCCGGGCGTGACGGGCCTGGAAGAAGCGTCCGAGCGCGGCGGCGGTTTCGGGACCGTCGGGCACGCGGGCCGCATCGATGAAGTGGACGAGATACCGGAGGGGAGGATCCGTTCCGAGGATTTCGACCCGGAAGAGGGCGTCGTGAGCGAGGGTGAGGTCCAGGGGGCGGAAGATGATCGCCGGGCCGCTGCCGAAGCCGCCGCGGTCCACGTTCACCGAGTCGACCCGGAGGGGGGCCCCGCGGGGGGCGAGCCGGCCGTCCACGGGAACGACGGTCACCTCCACGCGGTCCGGGATGCGGAATTTCGCGGGGTGGGGAGAGACGCTCCAGGCGCGGCGGGGGCCGGAGAAGCCCGAGAAGAATTCGAGCGGCATGAAGCCGCGGGCGGGATAGGCCACGAAGTCCCAGTCCGGAACGGACGCGCGGGACGCGTCGTGCGCGTACATGGCGGCGTACCGGCCGAACGCGCCGAAGCCGCTGGAGCCCATCGCCGGATTGAGGATCCACCGGCGGTGGCCCACCCGGGCGATGTTGCGGGCGTCGGAGTCGTCCATCCAGCCGTCCACGCACTCGCGGGGGGACGTTCTTCCGGCGAAGAGATTGCACTCGGCGGCGCCTTTGCGGCCCCGTTCGTATTCGCGGTCGGTGACCCCGGGGGGGCGCGGCGGCTCGTGGGTCAGCCGGTCGAGCCGGGCGCACAGAAAGCTCGCGTAATAAGCCAGCTCCGCCTGCTCCGGATTCCACTCCAGGTCCTCGAAGGGCACGCCGCAGAGGAACCGGTACTGCTGGAGGCGCGCGATGAATTCATCGGGGATCGAGCCGCGCTTTCCCGCCAGCGCTCCGAGGATCGCCTTGATCTCCGCGGCCGTTCTCGGATACGAGGGGGGATTCTCCTGGAGGGCCGCCGCGGGCGCCGCGGGGAGAGCCCCCAGAAGAACCGCGCCGAGAATGCGTTTCACGAAAGAACGCTCCTTTTCTTTACTCTACGTTCGGGAGCGTCAATAGCGGATCGACAGAATCGTGCGGCCGTGGCCCCAGCGGGATTCCACGTGGTGAACCAGGACGGTCTCGCCGGCCGCCAGACCCAGCGTGTCGCCGTCCTTGAGGACGGGCCCCTGGTCGATCAGGTAGTGCGCCGTGTTGAAGGCGGCCGCGTAGACCTCCTTGAACGGGCGCCGCGACCGGCGGATTTCGAGGTCCGGCAGGCCGAACTCGGCGAGCCCCGTGGTGAAGAGCGTGAGGGTGTCCTCGCTCTCCCGGAAGATCCGAAAATCGATCCAGAGTTCCAGAGGGAGGCTGCCGCGGCTCATCTCGCGGGCCCGGTCGAGGAAGGGCTCGGGCGCGTGGACGACCATGCCGCCGGGCCAGAGCAGGCCGCACGCCGTCGGGCCCGCAGCGGAGGCGACCGCGCCGGCGAGCGCGGTCAGCCAGAGCCGCCGGGTGACCGCGTCCGCCGGGCCGCCTCCGAGGCCCGCGATGACGTGCGCGCGATGGGCCTTCATCGCTTCGGCGGCCTGCGGCCAGTACCAGGCGGTGGCGCACGGCCCCTTGAGGCTTTCCCACGGGATGGGGGACGGCACGAAGGAGAGCGCCCCGCGTTCTCGGTCCAGTTGGAACGTGACGGCCGAGGCCCGGGGGGCGTGTTCCTGCGGAGCGGGAACGTCGGGCCACTGCCGGGCGAGAGCCGCGAAGATGTCGCGGTCGGAAGGAAAGGCGGCTTCCCGCAGGGCGATCATCGCCATGGCGAAGGGGCGATCGGCCGGGCGGGGCGGGGATCCGGAGGCTTCGCTCATGGCGTGCTCGGGTCGCGCGCCGGTCGTTACATCGCCATCCCGCCGTCGACGACGAGGACCTGGCCGGTGACGTACGACGCCAGGTCGCTCGCCAGGAAGAGCACCGCGTGGGCGATCTCGGAGGCCTCTCCCATGCGTTTGAGCGGGATGTTCTGGACGGCCTGCTCGAGGGTTTTGGGATCGACTTTCGCGGCCATGTCGGTGCGGACGAAGCCGGGGGCGACCGCATTGACGAGGACGTTCCGGGCCGCCAGCTCGCGCGCGGCGGTCTTGGTGAGGGCCACGAGTCCCGCCTTGGCCGCCGCGTAGTTGGCCTGTCCGGCGTTGCCGAGAAGGCCGGCGACGCTGGAAATGTTGATGACGCGGCCGGCCTTGGACCGCATGAGGTAGCGTCCCGCGGCCTTGATGAAGAGGAAGGGCGCCTTGAGGTTCGTATCGAGGACCTGGTCCCAGTCTTCCTCCTTGATCCGAAGCAGCAGGTTGTCGCGCGTGATCCCGGCGTTGTTGACCAGGATGTCCAGACCGCCGAAGCGCGCGGCGGCCTTCTCGACGGCCTCTTCGATTTCGGCGGGGCGGGAGACGTCGCAGCGCAGGGGAAGGGCGTTCGGTCCGAGGAGGCCGGCGACCTCCGCCAGGAGCGCTTCGTTCGTCGCCACGAGCGCCACGTTCGCGCCGGCCCGGCCGAGGGCCAGGGCGATTTCGCGGCCGATCCCGCGGGAGGCGCCGGTGACCAGCGCGGTCCGGCCGGCCAGATCGATCTTCATGAGGACACTCCTTCGATCGAGACGACGTGGGCCTTCTCGTCGATTCGCCGGACGAGGCCCGCCAGGACCTTTCCGGGGCCGAGCTCCACGTAGGTCTCGGCGGCGATGGCCCGGATGGTGTCTTCCCAGAGAACGGGGCGGGTGATCTGGACCGCCAGCGCCTGCCGGATGTCCTCCGGGTCGACGAGGGGTCGGGCGCTGACGTTGGCGTAGACCGGGATCCTCGGGCGGGAGATCTTCACGGATTCGAGTTCCCGCCGCATCTTCTCCTGCGCGGGGGCCATAACCACGGAGTGGTAGGCTCCGGCCACGCGCAGGGGGACGGCGCGCTTGGCGCCGCGTTCCTTGCAGCGGGCGACCGCGCGCTCGAGGGCGGCGTTTTCCCCGCTGATGACGATCTGTCCGGGGGCGTTGAGGTTGGCGACGCCCACGTCCCCCTGGCCGCGGCAGGCCTCCTCGACGGCGGCGCGGTCGAGTCCGAGGATCGAGACCATGCCGGAAGGGGTCCGGTCGCAGGCTTCCTGCATGTAGCGCCCGCGGCGCTCCAGCAGGCGCACGCCGTCCTCGAACGAGAGGGAGCCGGCGTAGACGTGGGCGGTGTATTCGCCCAGGGAGAGTCCCGCCGCCGCCTCCGCCTCCGGCAGGCCGCGGGCGCGGGCGACCTCCAGGCAGGCGATGCCGTGCACCAGAAGCGCCGGCTGGCAGCGATCCGTGCGGTTGAGTTCCTCGGCGGGTCCTTCGAACGAGACGCGGGCGAGGTCGAAGCCGAGGATCCGGCCGGCCCGTTCGTAAAGCTCCCGCACGCGCGGAAAGGCTTCCGCCAGGTCCTTGCCCATGCCCACGGTCTGGGCGCCCTGCCCGGCGAAGAGATAGGCGGTCTTTACCATCGGAGAATCACCGTTCCCCACGTGAGGCCCGCGCCCATCGCGCTCAGGACGATGAGGTCGCCCCGCCGGATCCGGCCGGCGCGGACCGCTTCGTCCAGGGCGATCGGAATGGAGGCGGCGGACGTATTGCCGTAGCGGTCGATGTTCATGACGACGCGGTCCATGGGGAGCGCCAGGCGCTCCGCGACGGCCTCGATCATGCGGGCGTTCATCTGATGGGGGATGAAGGCGCGGATGTCCTGGACCGTCAGGTCGCAGGCGTCGAGCGCCTGGCGGATGATCTCGACGAATTTGGGGACCGCGAACTTGTAGACCTCGCGGCCCTTCATGTGGATGAACTGGAAGCCTTTCTCGAGGGTCTCGGGGGTCGTCGCCAGCGCGGTGCCGCCGGTGGGGACGATGATCAGGTCCTCCAGGCGGCCGTCGGCGCCCGTGCGGGCGTAGAGGATGTCGCTCTCGTCGTCGGAGGGTCCCAGGACGACCGCTCCGGCGCCGTCGCCGAAAAGGACGCACGTGGTGCGGTCCTTGTAGTTGGTGATGCGGCTGAGTTCCTCGGCGCCGATGAGCAGGCACCGGCGGGACTGGCCCGCGGCCACCAGCGCCCGTCCGAACGCCAGGCCGTACGCGAAGCCGCTGCAGGCGGCGATGAGGTCGGAGGCCCCGGCGTTCCAGCATCCGAGCGCCTTCTGCACGTAAACGGCTGTGGGGGGGACGATGCGGTCCGGGGACGACGTGGCCACCAGGAGCGTGTCGATCTCTTCGGGGCGCGTGCCGGAGGCCTCGAGCGCCCGCCGGGCGGCTTCGGCGGCCAGGGCGCTCGTGGGCTGGTCCGGGGCGGCCACGCGGCGCTGGCGGATGCCGCTGCGCTCGACGATCCAGGCGTCGGACGTCTCGACGATCTTTTCGAAGTAGGCGTTGTCGAGGATCTTCTCGGGCGTATAGGCCCCGGTGCCCAGGATCTTGACCTTCATTCGCCTTCCTTGGACCAGGTGAACCACTTCGTGAACCACTGGCTCCAGAGGCTGAGCTTGTGGAGCTCCTGGACGATGTGGTCGTTGAGCTTGCCGCGGATGAATCCCGCGGTGAGCTTGATGGCGTTCGTGATGGCGCGGGCGCGCGAACGGCCGTGGGCCTTGATGACGATGCCGCGCACGCCCAGGACGGGCGCTCCGCCGTATTCGGAGTAGTCGAGCTTCTGGCTGGCCTTCTCGACGCCCCGGCGGACGTCGGGGCTGGCCGCCAGTCCGTTGGAGAACTGCTTCAGAAGGAATCCGCCGAGGCCCTCGGCGGTTTTGAGCATGAGGTTTCCGACGAAGCCGTCGCAGACGACCACATCCGCCTTTCCCGCGAACATGCCGTGCGGCTCGATGTTGCCCACGAACTCGAAGTTGAGGTTCGACTTGTCGAGGTAGCCGTAGGTTTCGCGCTGAAGGTCGGTGCCCTTGCGGGCTTCTTCGCCGATGTTGAGGAGACCCACGCGGGGCCGCTGGATCTCGGGGCGCAGGTAGCGCACGTAGACGGAGCCCATGACGGCGTACTGAACGAGGTGGACGGCGCGCGCGGCCGGATTGGCGCCCGCGTCGATCAGGGCGCAGATGCCCCCTTCCGTGGGGATCGGGACGGCGATGCCGGGGCGCTTGACGCCTTCGAGGTTGCCCAGGCCGAAGACGGGGACGATCGCCCCGCCCACCAGAGCGCCGGTATTGCCCGCGGAAATCACCGCGTCGGCGTCGCCCCGCTTGACCAGGCGCAGCGAGACGCGCAGGGAGGAATCGGGTTTGCCGCGCAGCGCCCGCGCGGGTTCCTCGTCCATGCCGACGACCTCGGAGGCATGGATGATCTCCACGTTGGAGGGAAGGGAAGGGCGGGACAGACGGTCCTTGGGGCCCACGACCAGAAGGCGGGCCTCGGGGAGTTGAAGGGCGGCCTCGAGCGTCCCCGCGACGATTTCGTCGGGGGCGTGGTCTCCCCCCATTCCGTCAATCGCGATGCGCATCGGTCTCGGGGCGGGCGGCCGCGACCTACAGCTTCTTCATGTCCACGACCATCTGGCCCTTGTAGTAGCCGCACGTGCCGCACACGCGGTGGGCCATCTTGGGCTGGCTGCATCGGGGACAGATGGAGAGGTTCGGCACGTGGACGTGATCGTGCGACCGCCGGTGTCCGCGCCAGGAGCGGGCGAGCTTACGCTTCGGATTCGGCATAAAAAGCGCTCCGGGAATCCCGGGAACAGAGCGCAAAGTGTAGTGAAAGGTCCGGCGATTTGCAAGAAAAATGCCGGTCAGGCGCCCAGACGCTCGCGCACCAGCCGCTCGAAGGCTTCGAAGCCCGCCGGGACGCGCGAGGGATCCCCGGCTCCGGCCTGGGCCTGAAGCTCCCGCCCGCCGCCTCCGCCCCCGGCCGCGCGGCCGACTTCGCGCGCGAGGTCCCCCGCCTTGAGCCCCTTGGATCGGACGAGATCCTCCCGTACGCCGATCACGAAGGCGGGTTTCTCGCCCCCGCCGGCCAGGATCGCCGCCGCCAGCCCCTTCTTGCGGATGAGCCCGTCCATGATCCGGCGCAGCTCCTCGACGCTCGCGTCCGGGATCTGGTGCACGGCCACCTTCTCGCCGTGGACGTCCTTCGTGGGAACCTCGTCGGAGCCGGCCCCGCCCGTTCCCGCGCGGGACTTGAGCCGCTGGATCTCTTCCAGGAGCTTCTGCACCTTGCGGGGCACGTCCGCCCGGGGGCTCTTGAGAAGCCGCGAGAGCTCCTCGAGCGCTTCCTCGTCGCGGCGCAGGAGGTCCAGAACCCGCGGGCCGGTGACCGCCTCGATCCGCCGCACGCCGCTGCCGATCGACGATTCGGCGACGATCTTGAGCACCCCGATCGTGCCCGCGTGTTCGAGGTGGGTGCCGCCGCAGAGTTCCACCGAAAGGCTCGGCCCCACGGTCACCACGCGGACGCGGTCGCCGTACTTCTCGCCGAAGAACATGAGGGCGCCGCGCGCGCGGGCTTCCTCGAGGGGCATCTCGACTTTCGAAACCGCGTGGTCCGCCAGGATCACCGCGTTGGCCCAGTCCTCGACCTTGCGGATCTCCTCCGGCGAGAGGGCCCGGTAGTGGTGGAAGTCGAACCGCAGGCGGTCGGGTTCGACGACGGATCCGGCCTGCTGGACGTGGGATCCCAGAACCGCGCGGAGCGCGGCGTGCAGGATGTGGGTCCCCGTGTGGTTGCGCATGATGTTGAGCCGCCGCTCCGAGTCGATCCGCGCGGCGACTTTGCGGCCGGCGCGCAGCGTCCCGCGCGTCACGCGCCCCAGGTGGACGTGGTAGCCGTCCGGTTTCTTGCAGTCTTCGATTTCGACGGCCAGGCCGTCGGCTTCGAGCCACCCGGCGTCGCCCACCTGGCCGCCCGACTCGGCGTAGAAGGGGGTTCGGTCGAGGATCACCGCCACGCCCGTCCCCGCGGGGGCCTCTTCCACGAGCGTCGAGGCGTTGAGAAGCCGGGTGAAGGCGGGAAGGTCCTTCCGGGAAGCGTCGTATTCGGCTCGGTCGGGCAGCCGCAGGATCCGCAGGACCGTCGCTTCCTGCGGCTCGCTCAGGCGCGGGATCGGGATCGCGTAGCCCAGGAATTCGGTGGGCGGGACCTTTTCTTCCTTGACCCTGGCGAATCCGCCCTGGCCGAAGATGTCGCCGGAGAACATGTCCGGCTTGCTCCGGGCGGCCTCCCGCCGCCGTTCGAACCCGACCCGGTCCACCTTCAGGCGGTGATCCCGAAGGATCTGCTCCGTCAGCTCGATGGGGAAGCCGTAGGTGTCGTAGAGCTTCCAGGCTTCTTCGGCGGGCAGGACGTCCTTGCCCTCCCGCCGGAGGCGTTCGACGGCCTCGCCGATGAGGGCGTTGCCCTTCTCCAGGGTCTCGAGGAACTTGTTCTCCTCGCCGCGGATGACGTCTTCGACGAACGGCCGGCGTTCGACGAGGTACGGATAGGGCTTCTTCATCGCCTCGACGACGGCGGGGACGAGGCGGTGGAGGAAGGCCTGGCGATGGCCGAGCTGGACGCCGTCGCGCAGCGCGGTCCTGAGGATGCGGCGCACCACGTAGCCGCGCCCCGTGTTGCCGGGCAGGGCGTTGTCGGCGATGCAGAACGCGAGGGCCCGGACGTGGTCGGCGATCCGGCGCAGGCGCGACGCGGGTTCGGTTCCCGGCACGTAGGGGGTGCGCAGGAGGTCGGCGGCGGCACCGATGATGATCTGGAAAATGTCGGTTTCGAAGTTGGAGTGGACGCCCTGGAGGACGGCGCCCCAGCGCTCCAGGCCGGCGCCCGTGTCGATGTTCTTCTGGGGCAGGGGGGCGAGCGTTCCGTCCTCCTGCCGGTCGAACTGGGTGAAGACGAGGTTCCACAGCTCCACCCAGCGGTTGCAGCCGCAGGTGACGTCGCAGTCGGGGGATCCGCAGCCGTACTTGGGGCCGAAGTCGTAGTGGATCTCGCTGCAGGGGCCGCAGGGGCCGTTGGGACCCTGGCTGGGGGCGTTGGCCGGCCAGAAGTTGTCGGCTTCTCCGAGCCGGTGGATCTTGCCCGCGGGGATGCCGATCTCTTCGTTCCAGATGCGGAAGGCCTCGTCGTCGTCCTTGTACACGGTGATGAAAAGGCGGTCGGAGGGGATTTCGAGCTCCCGGTTCAGGAGCTCCCATGCCCAGGCGATCGCCTCGCGCTTGAAGTAGTCGCCGAAGGAGAAGTTCCCGAGCATCTCGAAGAAGGTGTGGTGGCGGCTGGTGCGGCCGACGCTCTCGAGGTCCCCCGTGCGGAGGCACTTCTGGCAGGTCGTGGCCCGGCGGAAGGGGAGCGTCCCCCGGCCCAGGAACATGTCCTTGAACTGGTTCATGCCCGCGCCGGTGAAAAGCAGCGAGGGGTCGTTCGAGGGCACCAGGGAGTCCGACGGGTAGACCGTATGGCCCCGCTGCCGGAAGAATTCGAGATAGCGTTCCCGGATTTCGTCGATCTTCATCGTCGGGGGCGGTGGATTATCGGAGGCCTTCGAAGGCGTGTCAAGGGCGAAGGGCCGCGCCGC
>DATLZA010000071.1 GCA_035574235.1 Planctomycetota bacterium
GGTAAGCCCCGCGCGCCCAAAAAAGCGGGGCCGCCCCGCACGGGCGGCCCCGCCGGAAATCCCTTCGAACCGCGAGGCTATTCCGCGGCGGCCGGAGCGGCGCCCTCCTTCGGCTTGGCCTTCTCGATGATCCGGTTGAGCGAAAGACCGATCTTCCCTTCGGCCGGCTCGAGCTTGACCACCTTCACTTCGACGATGTCGCCCGGCGTCAGTCCGGCACCCTCGAGATCCTTGTCCACCTTGGACACGTGGAGCAGCCCCTCGAGATCCTTCTCCAGCTCGACGAACGCGCCGAAGCTGACGAGCTTGGTGACCTTGCCGGCCACCACGTTTCCCACGGCGTACCGCACCGGAATCGTGCTCGTCCAGGGATTCTCCTGGAGCTGCTTGAGGCCGAGCGCGATCCGCTTCTTCTCCTTGTCCACCGACAGCACCTGAACGTCCAGGACGTCGCCCTTCTTGACGACCTCGTTGGGATGGACGACCTTCCGCGTCCAGGACATGTCGTTGATATGGAGGAGCCCGTCGATGCCGTCTTCGAGCTCCACGAAGGCGCCGTAGCTTGTGGTGTTGCGGACCTTGCCCTTGACCCGCATGCCGGCCTTGTACTTCTCGTCCACCTTGTCCCAGGGGTTGGCCTCGGTCTGCTTGAGGCCCAGCGACAGCTCCTGCTTGTCCGTGTCGATGGCCAGGACGGCGACCTCGACCTCCTGACCCACCTGGAGCACTTCGGACGGATGGTTGATCCGCTTCGTCCAGGACATCTCGCTGATGTGGACCAGGCCCTCGATCCCCGGCTCCAGCTCGACGAACGCCCCGTAGGGCATGAGGTTGACGACCTTGCCCCGGACCCTCTGGCCCACGGAGTACTTGGAAACGAGCCGTTCCCACGGGTTGGGCTGGAGCTGCTTGAGCCCGAGCGCGATCCGCTCGGTGACCCGGTCGACCTTGAGGACCTTGACGGTGATCTCCTGTTCGAGCTTGACCACCTCGGTGGGATGGTTGATCCGCCCCCAGCTCATGTCCGTGATGTGCAGCAGCCCGTCGATGCCCCCGAGATCCACGAAGGCGCCGAAGTCGGCGATGTTCTTGACGGTCCCTTTGCGGACGTCGCCCTCCTGGATTTCCTGGAGGAGCTTCTGCTTGGCCTCGGCGCGCTGCTCCTCGAGGAGCTTGCGGCGCGAGACGATGATGTTCATCCGCTTCTCGTCGATCTTGAGGATCTTGCACTCGATCGTCTGGCCGAGATACTCGCCGATGTCCTCGACCCGGCGGACGTCCACCTGCGAAGCGGGGAGAAAGACCGGGACGCCCACGTCCACGAGGAGTCCGCCCTTGATCTTGCGGATCACGCGGCCGCGGATGACGTCGCCTTCCTTGTTCTGGGTGATGATCCGCTCCCAGCCGCGGATCTTGTCCGCCTTCTGCTTGGAAAGGGCGATCACGCCCGCCTCGTCCTCGACGGACTCGAGGTAGACTTCGATCTCCTTGTCGGGCTCGATTTCTTCGGTGCGGACGAAATCGTTCTTGGGCACCACGCCTTCGGACTTGTAGCCGATGTCCACGAGGACGTCGTCCCCGACGACCTGGAGGATGCGCCCCTTGATGATGGTGTCGGCGGCGAAGTTCTTCACCGACTCGACGTAGTAGCGCTCGATCTCCTCGTCGATTTCCTCCTTCTTGCGTCCCGGCTCCGTCAGGAGCTGGTCGGCGATTTTCTGGGCCTCCTCGTCGGAGAGGCTCAGTTCCTTCACGAGCTTGCGGTTGGACATCCGGTCGTTTCTCCTTTCAAGCGGACGAGGGCGTCGCGGATGCGGTCGCCGATCGTCCCGGTCTTCTCGAGTTCGGGTCGGAACGGACGGCCGAAGACCACGCGGATCCGGCCCGGGCGGGGCAGGAGCCGTCCCTTCGGCCACGCCTCATGCGCGCCGTCGATGAGGACCGGGACAATGGGAACGGCGGCGCGCTCGGCGAGGATGCCGACACCGGGCTTCATCCGCCCGATGGAGCCGTCCCGGGTCCGCGTGCCTTCCGGAAAAACCAGAAGGAGATGACCCGCTTCGAGCCTCGCGATGGCTTCTTTCACCCCCTTCACGTCCGCCGTGTCCCGTTCGATCGGAAAGGCGTTGCAACGGACGATTAAGGCCCGAAACAGCGGGTTTCGAAAGAGCGACCGCCTCGCCATGAAGTGCATCTCCCGGGGGAGGCACGCCGCGACGAGGGGCGGGTCCAGGTAGCTCTGGTGGTTGGCCGCCAGGAGCGCGCCGCCGGCTTTCGGGATGTTCTCCACCCCCACGGCGCGCAGCTGCCACACGGCGGCGCCGCCCACCCGGATCAGCATCCGGCAGAACGACCACCACCAGCGCATGAGCCCGGCCCGACCGCGGCGAGTATTCTATCGACCACCTCTTCCACGGTCAAGGCGGAGGTGTCGATCACCCGGGCGCCGGGGGGACACACCAGGGCCCCCACCGGACGGGCGCGATCCTCGGCGTCGCGGCGCTCGATCGCCCGGCGGATCTCGTCGAAATCCCCGCCCAGCTCCCTCCAGCGGCGGCGCGCCCGCTCCTCCACCGAGGCGTCCAGATAGAACTTGTGCGGAGCGTCCGGGAAGACCACCGACCCCTGATCCCGCCCCTCCGTGACCAGCCCTCCCCCGCGGCCCGCCTCGCGCTGCATCCGCACGAGCTCCGCCCGGCACTCGGGGGCGTCGGCGATCGGACGCACCGCCGCGGTGATCTCGGGGGAGCGGATTTCGAGCGTCACATCCTGCCCGTCGCAGAAGACGCGGCCGTCCTCCCGCACGTCGATCCGCGTCCCGGCGATCATGCGGGCCACGTCCCGAGGGTCGGACAACCCGAGTCGGCGGGCCTTCCACGCCACGGCGCGATACATGGCCCCCGTGTCGAGATACCGCAGCCCGAGACGCCGCGCGACCTCCCGGGCCACCGTGGACTTGCCCGCCCCCGCGGGCCCGTCGATCGTCACGATCAAGGGCGTGGACATGGATTCCGGGAGCGCGGGGAAGGCGCCTATTTCTTCTTCCCGAAAAGCTTCCCGAAAATCCCCTTCTTGGCCGGCGGCGGCTCGGACGTGGATTCCGGCTCCGCCTCCGGCTCGGGTTCCGCTTCTTCAGGCAGCGGACCGGGCGAAGTCTCCACGCTCAGCGCCTCGACCTCGAGGGGAGCTTCCGACGTCTCTTCGGGGGCCGCCACCGCCTCCAGCCGGGCCTCTTCCGCCAGGGGATCGCGTTCCGCCGCCTCCGAGGGCTCGGCCTCCATCGGCGTCACGTTCTCTTCGACGGCGGCCTCGGGAGGGGAAACGGCGGGAATCGGCTCGGAAACGGATTCCGACTCGGGCGCGGCGGCCGCCTCGGCCCGGTTGAGGCTGTCATGGAGACGCTTGACGCGCTCGACGAGCGCCTGGAGCGCCGCCCCCACGCTGGCCAGACTCTTGTCCAGGTCGGCGGCCAGGTAGCGGGCCTCTCCGAGGCGGACGGCGTCCTGCGAAGCCGACGACGCCGCGGGCCTCGAAGCCTCCGCCTGCTGCCGCTCGAGATCCTCAAGACGCGCCCGGAGCTCCCCCACGGCGCGGTCGCGGGCCTCGAGCTGCGCCGCATGCTCCCGGGCGGTCTTCTCCGTCTGTTCCTGGAGGGCGCGGAACCGCTGTTCTCCGTCGTGGACGATCTTCTCGAGTTGCGCGATGCGCGCCTGGGCGCGCTGAAGCTCGCCGGAAACCGGCCCCTTGCCGGCCGCAACGGCCTTTCCTTCCAGCTCGACCAGGCGCTTCTGCTTCTCCTCGAGCTCCTCGTCCTTCTTCTTGAGCGCCTCCTTGTAGGCGTTCTGGGCCTTCTCGAGATCGGCCCCCAGCCGGGCGATGCTGTCCTGCGCCTCCTTGAGATCGTGCTCCAGCTGGGCGATGCGCTCGCGCGCCTCCTGAAGCGCCTCGTCCTTGGCCTTCAGAAGAGCCAGGGTCTGAGCGGAGGGCTGACCGCGAACCTTGGTTCCCTCTCCTTCCAGTTCGGCCAGGCGCTTCTGCTTCTCCTCGAGCTCCTGGTCCTTCTTCTTGAGCGCCTCCTTGTAGGCGTTCTGGGCCTTCTCGAGATCGGCCCCCAGCCGGGCGATACTCGCATGGGCTTCGCCCAGTTCCCGGTCCTTGGTCTGCGACGCGGCGCGGGCGGCGACTAGGTCCCGCTCGAGGGCCTGGAGGCGCGCTTCAAGGTCCTTGAGCCGGGCGTCCCCCGCGCCGGCGGGAGGCCCGCCGCCGGCCGCCTTCAGGGTCCCACCGCACGCCGGGCACCGGGTGGGGGGATGGGCCGCGTCGTCCCGGACGCGATACATCTTGCCGCAGGAGCATTCGAGGAGCATGAGTCCGCCCTCCGCGTTCCCGTGATTCTACCACCTGGCGGCGGCAAGTCCACCGCCGCACGCTCCGCCGCTAACGCCGGCTCCGGCCGAGGAACCTCCCCAGCTCGCGCTCCTGCCGGGCCCACATCCGCCGGCGGTCCGCGGGCCGATGATCGTCGTAGCCCAGAAGGTGCAGGATCCCGTGGACCACGTAGCGCAGAAGCTCCTCCTCCACGGGAATGCCGCGCCGCCGGGCCTCGGCCGCCGCGTACTCGGCCGACACCACCACTTCCCCGAAAAGGTCCGTCCCCAGCGGAAACGCCAGGACGTCCGTGGCGTAGTCGTGGCCCAGGAACCGGCGGTTGAGCCTGCGGATCTCGGCGTTTCCCACGAAGGCGATCGACAGGGAGCGCCGGCCCGCGATCCGGGAGGCCAGACGCCGCACCCGCGCGGCGGGGATGCGGACCCGGCGCTGGCGATTGGTCAGGTGAATCATCAGGAACCCGCGCGGGCCACCGCCGGGCGCTCGAGGAAAGGACGCAGGAAGCGGCCCGTATGGGACCTCGGGTTCCGCGCCACCTCCTCCGGAGTTCCCACGGCCACGATCTCCCCGCCGGCCTCGCCTCCCTCCGGCCCCAGATCGATCAGCCAGTCGGCCGTCTTGATGACGTGCATGTTGTGCTCGATGACGACCACGGTGTTTCCCATGTCCACGAGCCGGTTGAGGACGGCCAGAAGCTTCTTGATGTCCGCGAAATGAAGCCCCGTCGTCGGTTCGTCGAGGATGTACAGGGTCCGGCCCGTGGCGGTCTTGCCGAGCTCGGCGGCGAGCTTCACGCGCTGCGCCTCCCCGCCCGAAAGGGTCGTGGCGGGCTGTCCCGCGTGCATGTACCCGAGCCCCACGTCGTCCAGCGTCTGAAGAATCCGCTGGAGCTTGGGCACGTTGGCGAAGAACTGAAGCGCCTCCTCGATGGGCATGTCGAGGACTTCGGCGATGTCCCGGCCCTTGTACTTGACCTCGAGCGTCTCGCGGTTGTAGCGCCGCCCCTTGCACTCCTCGCACGTCACGTAGACGTCCGGCAGGAAATGCATCTCGATGACCTTCGTCCCCTGCCCCTCGCAGGCCTCGCAGCGCCCTCCCTTGACGTTGAAGCTGAACCGCCCCGGGGCGTACCCGCGCGCCCGCGCCTCCTTGGTCAGCGCGAAAAGCTTGCGGATCTCGTCGAACGCGCCCGTGTAGGTGATGGGATTCGAACGCGGGGTGCGCCCGATGGGCGACTGGTCGATCTCGATCACCTTGTCGAGATGGGACACCCCCGTGATCTTCTCGTGCGCCCCCGGCTTCTCGCGCGCCCCGTGCAGCGCGCGCGCCAGGGCCTTGCGCAGGATCTCCTCCACGAGCGTGCTCTTGCCCGAGCCCGAAACGCCCGTCACGCAGACGAAACACCCCAGCGGAAAGCGCGCCGTGACCCCCTTGAGGTTGTTCTCGCGCGCCCCCCGGATCTCCACGGCCGAACCGTCCGCCGGACGGCGCGAGGCCGGCACCGGAATCTCCTCCTCCCCCGAGAGAAACCGCCCCGTCAGGGAGCGCTTCTCGGCCACGAGGTCCGCCAGGGTTCCCTGGGCCACGATCTCCCCTCCGTGCCGCCCCGCTCCCGGCCCCACGTCCACCAGATGATCCGCCGCGCGGATCGTCTCCTCGTCGTGCTCCACCACGATCACGGTGTTGCCGAGATCCCGCAGCCGGAAAAGCGTCTCCAGGAGCCGCCGGTTGTCCCGTTCGTGAAGCCCGATCGTGGGCTCGTCGAGCACGTAGCACACGCCCACCAGACCGCTGCCCACCTGCGACGCCAGACGAATCCGCTGGAACTCTCCGCCCGAAAGCGTCGAGCTGCGCCGATCCAGCGTCAGGTAGGAGAGCCCCACGTCCGACAGGAACTGCAGGCGGCTGCGGATCTCCTTGAGAATCAGCCGGGCGATCGCCTGCTCCTCCCGGTCCAGGGGCAGGTCCTGGAAAAACGCCCGCGCCTGGCCGATCGTCATCGACACGACCTCATGGATGTTCTTCCCGCCCACGCGGACCGAAAGGGCCTCGGGCCGCAGGCGCTTGCCCCCGCACGCCGGGCACGGAAGCTCCGTCATGTACCCCAGGATGCGCTGCTTGATGAACTCGCTCTCGGTCGCTTCGAAGCGGTGCATCAGGCTCGGGATCACCCCTTCGAACCAGGAGCCGTAGCGCTTCTCGTCCTCGGGGGTCGTGCCGTGGAGGAGGATCCGGCGCCGGTCGGGGTCGATCTTTTCGAACGGGACCGTCGGCTTCACCCCGAAAAGATCCCCGAATTCGCGCAGCCGCCGGTTGTAGCGGATCGTCATCCGCCGGCCCAGGCGCCGCCAGGGTTCGATCGCCCCGTCCCGGAGGGACAGGCTCTTGTCCGGCACGATGAGGTCGGCGTCGAGCTCCAGACGCGTGCCCAGCCCGTCGCACGTGCCGCAGGCTCCGTACGGCGAGTTGAAGGAAAAAAGCCGCGGCTGAAGCTCCCCGAACGAGATTCCGCAGGCGGGACAGGCGTACAGCGTGCTGTAGAGCTTGTCCCCCGCGTCCGTCGCGGCGATCACCAGCCCCTCGCCCAGTTTCAGCGCCGTCTCCACCGAGTCGGCCAGCCGGCGACGCACTCCCGGCTCCACCACCAGCCGGTCTACCACCGCTTCGATCTCGTGCTTGCGGTTCTTGTCGAGCGTCAGGACGTCCTTGAGCTCCTGCACCTGCCCGTCCACCCGCACGCGGACGAACCCCTCCCGCCGAACCCGCTCGAAGACGTCCTTGTGATGGCCCTTCTTGCCGCGCACCAGCGGCGCCAGGACCGCCAGCCGCGTCCCCGCCGGCATCCCGAGCATGTCCTCCACGATCTGGTCGGACGTCTGCTGCGCGATGGGCCGCCCGCACCGATAGCACTCCGGCCGCCCCACCCGGGCGAAAAGCAGCCGCAGGTAATCGTAGATCTCGGTGATCGTGGCCACCGTCGAACGCGGCGTCGCATGCCCCTGCCGCTGCTCGATGGAAATCGTCGGAGGCAGCCCCTCGATCGACTCCACGTCCGGCTTCTGCATCTGTTCCAGGAACTGCCGCGCGTAGGCCGACAGCGATTCCACGTACCGGCGCTGCCCCTCGGCGTAGATCGTATCGAACGCCAGCGAGGACTTGCCCGACCCCGAAAGCCCCGTGATCACGATCAGCCGGTCGCGCGGAAGATCGAGATCCACGTTTTTGAGGTTGTGCTCCCGGGCTCCCCGGATGGAAATCACCGCGTTTTTCGGCATAGAGGCGAACGTTGGATGCTAGCAGAGGAGCGAACCGTTTTCAACGTGCGGCCGTTCGACCTATAATCCGGCCATGAATCCGTCCCCCGCCGCGTTCCGCCGCGCCAAGATCCTCGCGTCGCTCGTGCCCGTTCTCCTTCTCCTGGCGGGCTTTACGACCTGGTCGGTCTTTCACTGGAAGAAGCAGTACGCCCGGCTGGCCCGGGAAAAACGCGCCCGCGCGGCGGCCCTTCCCCTCCTGGAGCGCGCGCGGGAGGGCCTGGCCCAGACCGAACGCTATCTGCGGCTCCCGGAACCCGACCCCGAGGCGATCCGTGAACGGGCCGAACAGGCCGTGGAGGCCGCCACCGACGCGCTTTCCCGCTTCCCCGCCGAAGAGGGAATCGGATCCGAAGAAGGCCACCGCCTCCGCGGCCGCGCCCTGGAGCTCCTCTACAACTTCGACGAGGCCCGCGCCGACTACGAAGAGGCGGTCCGACTCCACTCCGAATCCCCCGCCCGCCTGGCCTTGGGGGTTCTTTCCGCCCGCGAACTGGCCCGGGCGCGACTGGCGAACCTGAAGACGGCGCGGGACCCCGAGGAACATCTGGTCGAACGGGTCGTGGAACCGCTCCGGCGCTTCCAGGTTCCCCGCCCCGAGTGGAACTTCGAGGTGGATCTCGAGTCCCGCGCCTTGTGCACGCTCCTGATCGCCTATGCCGTCGGCGACTACGACAAGGTGCCCTCCGCCGCGGGCGTCGTGGACGGGTTCGACCGGACTCAGTGGCTGGCGCCGTACCTGGACGGCGCGGCCGCCGGCGCCCGGGGCGAAGGCGAAGCGGCTCTGGCCCGCCTTCAGGAAGCCGTCCGCCGCGCCCCCGGCGTGGCCGATCCGCATGCCTGGATGGGCCGGGTGCTCCACCGCCTGGGGCGCCGCACGGAAGCGCTTGCGGCTCTCGGGACCGCGCTTTCCCTCACGCCCCATTTCCCGGAAGCCTACTACGCGCGCGGGCTCATTTCGTTCGAGGACGGGCGCTTCGGGGACGCCCGCGCCGACTTTGACGCGTGCGTCAAACTCCGCCCGTCACTCGCCGAGGCGCACCTCAAGCTGGGCATCGCCTCGCTGGAGCACTGGAACCGCAGCGGACGGGCCGACCCGGCCGACCTTGACCGGGCGGTTCGCGCCCTGGGCGCGTACGTCGGCCTGCGCCCCGGCGACGCCTCGGGACGACTCTGGCGCGCCCGCGCTCTCCTC
>DATLZA010000072.1 GCA_035574235.1 Planctomycetota bacterium
TCCGCCTCCGCGAGGAGGCGTTCGATCGCCTCCCGCTCGCGCTCGTCGGCGGCCTGAAGCGCCTCGGGCCCCGGCGGGAAGCGCATCCGAAGCTCCAGGCCGAAGCGGGCCGCCAGCGCCCGCACCGCGCGATGGCGAAGCTCCAGCTCGGGGCGGGAGCCCAGGAATTCGAAGCCCGCGGGCCAGGCCGCCGGCTCCTCCGTCAGGCCGTCGAAACGGGACCGGAACTCCTCGTGGTCCGCAGGACGGTCCATGAGGAACGCCAGCTGGAACGCTCCCTCGAGAAACCGCTCGGCGGCGGCCGTGAACCCCCGGTCGTCGAACGTGTGATCGATGAGGAAAAGCAGAAAGTCCCAGAGCGGGGTGCGCGGGCGGTCCCGCCACAACGCGGCCGTGGCGGCCATCCGGAGGGCTTCGAAGAGCACGTGCTGCCGGGAACGCAGCCGCTGGCGGAAAAGGAGCGCCAGGAGCCCCCGGGCGCGGCGCGAACCCGTCCCCGCCGGGCGGCGCAACGCCCGCTCCAGCTCGGTCCGGACGTGCGACGCCTGGGCCACGGCCGTCAGGGCCTGCAGTTCCTCGACCCGCTCGGCGGCGCGGTGGGCCGGCTCCGCGGCCAGACCTTCGAAGAGGGCCAGGACGCTCAGGGAGGCGTACTCCAGGCGGTCCCGCGCGAGCTTCCGGAAGAACGCGAAAGCCCAGTTGCTCGCCTGGCCGATGTTCGCGAAAGCGGCCTGCACGTGGTGAGGCGCCAGCAGCTCCGGGCGGCGATCGACGACGGCGCTCAGGAGGCTGTAGGCCGGGTAGGCGGCCGCTCCGAACCGCGCGCACACCGCATCGACGAGCGGGCGCGTCAGAAGCTCCGGCTCGTTGACGGCCAGATAGTACGCTTCCTCGATGCCCTCGGCCGGCCAGATCTCGAGGGACCGCACGAAGTGCTCCAACGCCTCGCGGCGGCGGTCGGGGTTTCCGGACGCGACGCGATGAAGGACGCTTAAGAAAGCCGCGGGAGCCCGGGGCGCGTGGGCGGCGAGCGCCTCGAGCCGGGCGGCGTCGAAGAGACCGGGCGACTCAAGAGACGCCTCGCTGAAGAACTCCCAGGCTTTCTCCGGCGCGACCCCGAAGTGCCGCCCGACCGCCTCCAGAAGGGCCGGACCGAGAAGCTCCCGGCAGCGGGCGAACGCGGGCAGGACCTCGAGCGCCGCGGCCGGGTGGCGCTCGAAGCTCTCCAGAGCCCGGGAGAGAAGGCGGTCGCGACGGGACGGATCGTTCGCGGCGAGCGACAGGACCGTGCGGAAATACGCCGTCGGGTGGAGATCGATGCGGCGCTCGATCTCCTGAAGATCCCGGGCCGTCAGAAGACGGGGGGAACCGTACGCGGCCGCGATTTCGAAGATTTCCCAGGCCCCTTCCGGACGCGTTTCCAGGAGCGCGCGCGCGTCGGCCACCCACCCCCGCCCGAGGAGGGAGGGATGCTTTCGGAAAAACTCCGCGGCGACCTCCAGAGCGCCGTCCGGCCGGGCGGTCACGATCGCGCGGCATCGGCGCAGAAGGTTCCGGGACAGGCTCCGGCGGAGCGCGGCGATTTCGAGAAGAACCGCGCAAGCGCCGGCCGGCGCCTCGTCCGCCCGCGCGACGATCCGTTCGAGGACGCGCCGGTCGAAATCCCAGGGCCGGCTCCGGGCGGCCCGATGGAGAAGATCCCAGGCGCCCGCGCCGCCGGCACGGAGGAACTCGTCGAGGCGCTCCGCCTCTTTCCCGAGGTGCTTCAGGAAGGCCAGGATGTCCCGTTCCGCCATGCCGCGGACCTTCCGAATTATAGCGCGGCCTTCCGGCGCGCGACCCCCGACCCGGAGCGATCTCGAGTACCCGTGGCGCGGCCGGCTCCTGCGTCGCCCGCACGATGCACAACGCAGGGGACGGACCGCGTGCTTCTCCCGCAGCGTCTCGGAGCGGAGCACGTCCGAAAGACTCCTGCGGCGGTTCGACGAGGGGACTTCTCGGAAGCGCCCACGGCGGGCTTCCAGCGGGTGCAGCCCGGCCGCAGGGAAGGTTCCATGGGCGGCTTCAGCCGGATCTTACCCGAACCCGGTCGATCCGACTGCGCTCGACCAGCCACTTCGCGTAGCGCCCAAGCGCCCAAGATACGCCGATGCAAATGAAGGCTCCGCCGAACGCTTCCAACGGATCGCGGCGAAAGGCACAAACCGCTCCGAAAAGAAAGGCCCCCACAGCCAGCGCGGATGGGCAGACGACGATCAGGAGTGTCTCCAGCGTAATGTCCCGCACGTTCACGCCGCAGATCCCCTTGAGCAACCGCAACGCGGTTCTCCCCGGCGATGAAGCCACGAAGAGACCGGCTCCCAGGGCCAGCGGAGGGACCACCTTGAGGCTCTCCGTCAGATCCGCCCCCAGCCGATGGGCCGCCGCGACGGCCGATCCCGCCGTCAGGGCAAACCATGCCGGAGCGCGCACGAGATCCGCCTTGAGCACGACCCGTGCGAGCTCGCCTGCGGACACGGGAAACGGGGCGTAGAAAGGAATCTCCGCGTTCCCGCACACTCGAGGCTGAAAACCCTTCCAGGGGGTGGCCAGCATGAAAGGAGCGAAGAGGCAAATAGGCCACGCGACGAAGGCGATCAGCCCGAGCGTGGAGCCGTTGGGCACCGCGTAAAACACGGCGGAACATCCCAGCGCGCTCCAGACCGCCGCCTTCCAGGCGCGGCTCCAGCGGGGCATCTCCCCCAGCGCCAGCGCCGCCACGCCCCGCTCGCGGGGGCTGAGGAACCTCAGGTATGTCCGCTCGAGGAAACCCGCCCGCGGCCAGTCGGGAACCTGCAAGGACTCCCTCGTGAGGACCCGCCGCTCGCTCCATTCCTGAATCGACTGTCGCAGCTCGTCCTGGTACTCGATGAGGCGATCCGGAGCCGCGATGAGCTCCGGAAGGGCGGTGACCTCATAGAGCGTTTGCCGGCGGACGACCTCGTCCACCAACCGGTCGGCCGTCACCGTTTGGGGAACGACGATCTCCATCCCGGAAGCGGCGCGGCGCAGCCTGCAGATCGCCCAGGGCAAGAGCCCCACGACGAAGGCCGCCGGCACGAGCGCAAGGAGGGCGGTCGATTCTCCGCCCAGGACCCCATACCGCAGGGCGTAAGCGCCCCACCCGGCGGGAAGAAGGAGCAGGACGGGCCTCTCCATTTTCGAGATCCATTCCGCGAAGCTCATCTCGGGGCGTAGAACCACGAGGCTCGCCACGTTCAGGAAGACGCCGACGAGGGCCGGAACCCGGCGCGGCTTCATGACGGTCCAAAGCGTCGCCTGCGCGAGCATCCCAAGCCAGAGAAGAAGCCCGATTCCGACGGCCGTCCCCGGCGAAGCCCCGAGGACTCTGCTTCCGAGGGTGAAAACTCCGATGGCGGGAAGCGCCTGGAGCCAGAAACGGATCTGAACGCGCGCGAAGAGGGCGGAGTCCGACACCGGCAAGTGAAGCAACGCGAGAGTCGCCGGCGAGGCATAAAGCTCGCCCAGCAGCGCGGCCCCCCGCACGAGGGCGCTTCCGGTCGCGTACAGGGCGAGCGCCGTCGCGCCTCTCCGCCCGGTTTCGCCCGTCTTCAGCGCGAGCATGAGGACGGCGGGCCAGAGGCAAAACAGCACGAGGGAGCACCCGCACCGCCATGCTCGGGCACACCTTGAGGCGCGCCGCCGGCGGCGATACTCGTTCCAAAGGTCGGGAGAACCGCGCAGTTCCCGGCGGACCCGCAGCCGCACCGAGCGTTCGAGGGGGCGCCACCGGAGGCTCACCCGCCGTCCTCCTCGCGAAGCTTCCGAAAGATCGCCTCGAGAAACCCGTCCTTGCCGGTGCTTCGGGCCCGGAGTTCCGCGGGTGTGTCGTACGCCCGCACCTGGCCCCGCTCGAAGATGCACACGCGATCGGAGAAGCGCTCCGCGATGTCCAGGATCTGGGTGGAATAAAGGATCGTGCGGCCGCGCGAGGCGGCCTCGACGGCGATGTCCTTGAAGGCCGCCAGGCCGTTCGGATCCATGCCCGACGCGAAAGGCTCGTCCACGAGCCAGACCTCCGGATCCGCCGCCAGGAGAGCCACCAGTGCGCCCTTGTAGGCCTGTCCCCGCGAGAGCGCCTGAAAGGGGACGTCCACGAGCGGAAGCAGATCGAACCGCCGCAGGAGGTCCAGAAGGCGCCGCGCGCTGTCCTCCTGCGGTGCACCGTAGATCTTGAGCACCATGCCCGCGTGCTGGAGCACGGTCATCTCGGGCAGGACGAACGGGAAATCGGGCACGAAGGCCAGGCGGCGCCGCAGGTCGATGCGTTCGCGTTCAAGCGGCTCGCCGTTCAGGAGGATCCGTCCCTGATCCGATGCCACGAGCCCCGCCAGGCACCGCAGAAGCGTCGTCTTGCCGGCTCCGTTGGCCCCCAAGAGGGCGACCACCTGACCCGGGGCGATCTCGAGCCACACCCGGTCGAGAGCCCGCACGGCCCCGTAGTGCTTGGTCAGGTCGCGGAGGCTGATCTGCACCGGAAGATTATACCGAAATTTCGGAACGCCCGCCGGAGCCTACGATCGCCGCAGCTCGGCCAGGTGCGCGGCCGATTCCTGCGTCGCCTGGGCGATGACCGCCAGCACGCGGAGCACCTGTCCTGCGGCGATCGTGCACAGTCCCACCCAAATCGGCGACAGGAGCGTAAGCACGAGCCCCGCCGCGTCCAGGATCGACGCGATCGGAATCTTTCCGATCCCCAACAGGAGAACGTCGAACAGAATTCCCAGACCCAGAATCCCTCCGCCGATGCACTCCAGAATCCGGCCGACGAGGGTGAGCACCGCGAATCTCTCCATCGTCCCTCCCTTCGGATCAAGAGTTCCCCCCATCCTACCGCCGGCCCGGCGGATTTCATGTACGAAAACTCCGGAAGCGCCTTTTTCTAAGGCAGGGAGCGAGCCTCACCACGAGGAGGACCTATGGGTCGGATCGCGAAACTCAGCTTGGCCGTCTGGGCCCTTCTGGCCGCGCCCGCCTGGGCCCATTTCCACTGGCCCGCGTCGGGGCGCGTCACCAGCAACTACTATTCCTCCCGCTCCTACGGGTACCACCGCGCCGTGGATATCGCGGGGCCTTACGGGCAGACGATCCTGGCGGCCTACTCGGGCACCGTCAGTTTCCGGGGCTGGAGCGGCGGCTACGGCTACCTCGTCATCCTGCGCCACGTCCAGGGGTACACCACCTACTACGCCCACAACAGCCGGTTCAACTGCTACGTCGGACAGTGGAAGAGCCGGGGCTCCGTCATCGCCTACGAAGGCTCCACCGGGAACTCCACCGGCCCCCACTGCCACTTCGAAATCCGGCGATGGGGCACGAAGCTCTACATCCCGGCGTCGATCGGCAGCTACAAGATCAAAAACACGCAGATCCCGTACTGGTACTCGCCCGGCATGTAGAGGGCCGGAGGGAGAAACCGTGAGGACGTTCCTCCACGGACTGGCCGTCGCCGCGGCGATCGGAACGGCCGCGGTCGTGGCCCTTCGCCCGGCGGTCCCTCCGCCGGGCGACCGTCCCGCGCCGGGATCCGCCGTGAAGGCCGCCGCCCCCGCGGAGCGCCTGACGGCCGGCGCGCCTCCGGCGATCCGCGCGGCGGATCTTGAGCTTCCGCCGGGACCCGTCTCGTGGAAACCCGTCCTCGACCTCCTCCGGGCCCATCTCGAACGGGGCGGAGAGATCGACGCGCAGGACGTGCGCGCGCGCCTGGCCCGGATCCTCGCCGAGCATCCGGAAGGGCTGGACGAGCTTCTGCAACTGCTCGCGCGCGAAGAAAATGAAGACATCCTTCTTATCCTCTCCGAAGTGATCGGAAACGACCCCGCCGCCATGGCGTCGCCGGCGCTCCTGGAAACCCTGCTTCGACTGGCCGAGTCGGGAACCGTGCCGGCCCAGCGGGGCGCGGCGCTTCTGATCCTCGCGCACCTGCCCCGCCCGGACGCGCGGGCCGCCGCCCGGGTGGTGCGCCTGGCCGGCGCGGAGACCGAGCCCCGCGACCTGCGGGTCACCGCGATTTCCACGGTGGTCGCCTGGATGCAGCAGCATCCCGCCGCCGAGCCGGAGCTCTCGCGGGCGCTCCTGGGCGTCGCGCGCGCCGCCGCGGACGCCGAGGTCCGGGGCCACGCCCTTCAGGGACTCGCCCTGAAGGAGCGGCCGGCCGACGCGGAGATGGTGGACGCCGTGGCGCCCTTCCTGGCGGACGCGAATCCCCGCCACCGCGCGCTGGCCGCCATGGCTCTGGGAGGAGCGGGACCCGAGGCGCGGGCCGCCGCGACGGGACACCTCGAACGGGCGATCGATCTCGAGCATGATCCGGAATCCCGGCGCGGCCTCCTCATCCATCTCGTGCGCGCGGCCGGACTCGAAGCGGAATCGGCCCTCGAGCGCGCCGCCCGGCGCCATCCCCACCTCGCCGACGACGTGCGCGACTATCGGGAGATCCTCGCCGTGACCTCGGATCCCGTGCGCGTGTGGGAGCTCAAGATGGAGCGCGACCTCGCCCGCGGGGCCGTTCCCGGCGGCCACGAGGTCGATTGATCCCCGGCGCCCTCGCCCCGGTTCCCGCCGGCGTAGGGTTTATGTGAAGCTTCTCCTGGCCGTCCTTCTCGGCGCGGCGCCGCAGATCCAGAATCGCGCGCCCCGCCCCGACGAGCTCGGCTACCGGCCGGACGACGGCGCCGTCGTATCCCTCACGCCGCCGTCGCTCGCCTGGATCCATGAGCCGGCCGCCCGCACGTACACCGTCCAGTGGGCGACCCGGGAGGACTGGAGCGACGCGGTCACCGTCGCGGGAATCCCCTGGAACGTCTACACCCACTCCGAGCCCCTGGCGCCGGGAACCTATCGGTGGCGCTACCGGTTCGTGGACCGCGAGGGGCGGGTTTCGGACTGGAGCGCCGCGCGCCGGTTCACGGTGCCTCCCGGCGCGGTCCCCTTCCCCATGCCCACGCGGGCCGAGCGGCGCGAACGCGTGCTGCGGGGCCGGCCGCGCCTCTTCGTCCGGCCCGAGGACCTTCCGCGCCTGCGCGAAGCGGCCCGCGGCGACCGTTTCGCCGCGATCCGCGCGGAGGCCGACCGGCTGACGGAATCCCCTCCGCCCCGCGAGCCCGAGGTGCGCGCCCGGGCTCACGACCCGGCCACGACGCACCTCTGGTGGCCCAACCGCCTTCGGGCGCTCCAGGCCGGCGAGGAAGCCTGCACGGTCGCATTCGCGTATCTCCTGACCGGCGAGGCCCGGTACGCCGAAGCGGCGCGCAAAAGGATCCTGGAGCTGGCCTCGTGGGATCCCGACGGGCCCACCCACTGGGGCGTCAACTGCGAGGCCGCCAAGCCCATCCTCTATCTTCTCCCCCGGGCCTACGACTGGGCCTACGACGCGCTCACCCCCGACGACCGCGAGCGCGTTCGCCGGGTTCTTGTCCGCCGCGCGACCGACGCGTGGAAGAGCGGCGAGATCCGCGAAGGGATCGGCCACCTCAACGAACCGTATTCCAGCCACGGCAACCGCGCGTGGCACAAGCTCGCCGAATGCGCGATCGCGCTCCTGGGGGAAATCCCCGAGGCCGAGACCTGGCTCGACTACGCGGTCAACAAGTTCTACGCGTGCTATCCGGTCTGGTCGGACGACGACGGCGGATGGCACGAAGGGGTCGCCTACTGGGCCGGGTACATGGACAAGGTCGTCTCGTGGTTCCTCGTGGCCGACCGGGCGCTCGGCATCGACGGGCTCAAAAAGCCGTTCTTCTCCCAGGTTGGGGATTTTCCCCTCTACGTCGCGCCGCCGGGATCTCCGAATTCGGGCTTCGGCGATCTCTCGTACCGGCCGCCTTCGCGCAACGTCGGAGGCTTCATGGAGTACTTCATCCGGGCGATGGGGGCCCGTCCGGAGGGCGCGCGGAGCGCCGCCTGGCGATGGTGGTGCGAGCGGTGGAAGATGGACGGCGACTCGGGCCTCCGGAAATTCGTGTACGACCGCCTTCTCCCGCCGCCCCCGGAACCGCGCGCGCCCACGGACCTTCCGCCCTCCAAGGTCTTCCACGGCATCGGGGTGGCGAGTCTGCATGTGACGCTTCTGGACGCGACCGAGGACGTGCACGTCCTTTTCAAGTCGAGCCCGTTCGGAAGCCGAAGCCACGGGCACAACGCCCAGAACGGTTTCCAGCTCAACGCCTACGGCGAGGCGCTGCTGCCGGCCTGCACGTTCCGGGACCTGCACGGAAGCGCCTTTCATCGGAAGTGGGTCTGGAACACGATTTCCCAGAATTCGGTCCTCGTGGACGGCCGAGGACAGGGGCCTCACGGGGTCGGATCTCCCGGGCGCATCTCGGCCGAGCGGCTCGGGCCGGACTGGGACTACGTGGCCGGCGACGCCGCGGAGGCCTACGAGGGGCGGCTGACGCGCTTCCGCCGGCACGTGCTGCTGGTGAAACCGGACGTCGTCGTTCTGTGCGACGATCTGGAGGCGCGGGAGCCTTCGACCTTCCAGTTTCTGCTCCACGCGTATTCGGCGTTCGAGATCGATCCGGCGCGGTCGGAGCTGCGGGTGGAGCGCCCGCGAGCGGGGGCGGTGATCCGCTATCTTTCCCCCGTCCCGCTCGGCTGGCGTCAGTGGGACGGCTATGAGCCGCCGCCCACACGGGAGTTTCCGAACCTGTGGCATGCGGAAGCGGCCACGCGGGAAAAGCTCGCCGCCCTCCGGATGCTCACGGTCATCGTTCCGCACCGGGCCGGCCGGCGCGCCGAATGGCGGGCGGAGCGGACCGACCGCGAGGGCGCGGCGGGCCTTCGGTTCGAGCGGGGAGAGGATATTTTTCGGATCGAATTTCCCCGCGAGGGACTTCCTGCCGTGCTCCGCGAACGGCGCGGGACTCGGGAATGAAACCCGGCGAGGCATCTCTCCGGGACCGCCGTATTATCAGAGGGGCGGAATCCGGGCCGGCGTAGAATGCTCCCGGCGATCTGCTGAAACGGAAAACCTTCATGTCCGCATCGACGCGCGCGGCGCTTCTCCTTCTCGGACTCCTGGCGGCGGGCGGTCTCGGCTGGGCGGTGCTCGGCCGCCGGGCGGACTCCCCGCGGAGCGCCGCCGCGTCCGGATCCGAAACCCCCGTGCCCGTCGAAGCGGCGCCCGTTTCCCGCGGCCCCCTCGAGCGGCGGCGCACCTTCAGCGGGACGCTCGAGGCGTCCGCGCAGTTCCTGGTCGCTCCCAAGGTGGGCGGGCGCGTCCAGGAAATCCACGTGGACCTCGGGGACGTCGTGCGGCGCGACCAGGTGGTGGCGCTCCTGGACGACGCGGAATTCGTCCAGGCCGTCGCGCAGGCGGAAGCCGACCTGGCGATCGCCCGCGCGCGCGTGCGGGAGGCCGAAAGCGCGCTCAAGCTCGCCGAGCGCGAGCGGGACCGCGTGCGCGCGCTCCGCGCCGACGGGGTCGCGTCCGAGGCGGAGGTGGACGTTGTCGCCGCGCAGGTCCTGGCGCGGGGCGCGGCGCTCGAGGTGGCCGTCGCGCAGCGGACCCGGGCGGAATCCGCGCTGGAGCTGGCGCGGATCCGCCTGAGTTACACGCGCGTCCGGGCGAGCTGGGGCGGCCCGGACGGGGAGCGCCACGTGGCCGAGCGGCTCGTGGACGAAGGGGAAACGGTGACGGCCAACACGCCGCTTCTGTCCATCGTCGGCCTCCGGCCGATCACGGCGGTCGTCTTCGTGACGGAGCGGGACTACGGCGGCCTCAAGAGGGGCCAGCCCGTTCGGGCGGCGACGGACGCCTATCCGGGCCGGACGTTCCCGGGTCGGATCGAACGGATCGCGCCCGTCTTCCGTCAGGGATCGCGTCAGGCGCGGGTGGAAATCGCCGTGGACAACCCCGAGCTGCGCCTGAAGCCGGGCATGTTCGTGCGGGTCGAGATCGTCGTGGACCGGGCGGACGACGCCGTGACGGTGCCCCGGGCGGCGATCGTCCGGCGCGCCGGCCGCACGGGCGTCTTCCTCGTGGACGAGGGCGGCCGGACGGTGTCCTGGCGGCCGGTGGAAGTCGGGATCGACGACGGCGAGCGCGTTCAGATCCTCGGAGCGGTCCTGAGCGGCCGGGTGGTGACCCTGGGGCATCACCTTCTTGAGCAGGGCTCGCGGATCGTCCTCCCTGGAGCGGGGAGCGGGCCTTGAATCTTCCCGCCGCCGCCGTTCGCCGCCCGATCTTCACCTCGATGGTCACGCTCATCGTGATCGTCCTGGGGGGAATGTCCCTGGCCCGGCTGCGGATCGATCTTTTCCCCGAGATCGAGCTTCCGAGCCTCAGCATCCGGACGGAGTACGAGGGGGCCAGCCCGGAAGTCGTCGAAAAGAGCGTGACCGAGGTCATCGAGGAAATCGTGGCCACGGTTCCGGGGGTGCACGAGATCGTCTCGACGTCGGCGGAGGGGGCAAGCGTAGTGCGCGTCCGGTTCGTGTGGGGCACGAATCTGGACGCCGCGGCGGACGACGTGCAGGCGCGGCTGGAATCGGAGGCGGACGAGCTGCCGGAGACGGTTTCCCGGCCGCAGATCCGCAAGTTCGACCTGTCGAGCTACCCGGTGGTCATCCTCGGGATCGCCGGCGCCCTCGACCCGGTGGAACTGACGGAGCTCATCGACCAGCGGATCCGTTACCGTTTCGCGCGGCTTCCGGGCGTGGCGCAGGTGGACATTTTCGGCGGGTACGAGCGGGAGATCCGGGTGGAGCTGGATCCCGGGCGGATCCGCGCGCTGGGGCTCCCGCTCGACCGGATCCTGGCGGCGCTGCGGGACGCGAACCTCGACCTTCCGGCGGGCGAGATCGCGCGGGGCCGCCACCAGGTGACGCTGCGGGCGCCGGCGGAGTTCACCGACCTCGACGAAATCCGCCGAACCGTCGTGGACGTGCGGGACGGCGCGCCCGTGACGCTCGGCCAGGTGGCGGAGGTGAAGGACACGCACGCCCGCATCACGCGGATCGTCCGCGTGAACGGCGAGCCGGGGATCCGGGTGGGAATCCGCAAGCAGGCGGACGCCAACACCGTGGAGGTGTCCCGGGCGATTCTCGAGGAGGTCCGGCGCGTGAACGCGGACTTCCCGCAGGTGCGGGTCGTTCCGGTCGTCAACCAGGGAAACTTCATCGAGCGGTCGATCACGAACGTGGCTCATTCCGTGCTCGCCGGGGGCGCGCTGGCGGTGCTGGTGCTTCTTTTCTTCCTCCTGAGCGTCCGGAGCACGGTGGTGATCGCGCTCTCGATCCCGATCTCGGTGATCGCCACCTTCGCGCTCATCTACTTCGGCGGGTTCACGCTCAATCTCATGACGCTCGGGGGCCTGGCGCTCGGCGTGGGGATGATGGTGGACAGCTCGATCGTGGTGCTCGAGAACATCTTCCGCCGGCGCGAGGAGGAGGGGGAGGGCCGGGAGGAAGCGGCCGTGCGGGGGACGGGGGAGGTGGCCGCGGCGGTCGTCGCGAGCACGGTGACGACGCTGGTGATCTTTCTGCCCCTGGTTTTCGTGCGGGGGGTGACGGGGATCCTCTTCAAGGAGATGGCGCTCGTCATCGTGTTTTCGCTGGTCTGTTCGCTGTTCGTCGCGCTGACGGTGGTGCCGATGCTGGCGTCGCGGCTTCTGGCGGCGCGGGGGGCGGGAGGTCCCGGCGGAAGGCTCGCGGGCGGGGCGCGGCGGCTCTTCCGGCGGCTCGAGGCGGCCTACGAGGCGCTCCTGGCGCGGGCGCTCCGGCGGCGGTGGATGACCGTCGGGATCGCGGCGGGCGCGCTGGGGGGAAGTCTTCTTCTTCTGCCGCTCATCGGGACCGAGTTCATGCCGCCGAGCGACGAGGGAGAGGTGCGGGTGACGGGCGAAATGGAGGTCGGGACACGTCTGGAGCTCGTGGACGAGCAAACGCGGCGGATGGAAGAGATCGTGTTTCCGGCGGTGCCCGAGCGGGCGGGATCGGTCGTCAGCGTCGGAGGTTCGGGCGGGGACGCGTTCCGGGGAGAGATCGCGCTCACGTTGACGCCGGCCGCGGAGCGGACGCGGTCCAACGTGGAGGTCGCCGACGCGCTCCGCGAGCGTCTGGAGGGGCGGGTTCCCGGGATGACGATTCGGGTGCGCGCCCCCCAGGGGCAGTTCCTGCTCGACCGGCTGGTCGGAGGAGGCGAGGGGCTCGAGATCGAAGTGCGCGGGCAGGAGCTGGAGGTTCTGGAGGCGCTGGCGGCGCGGGCGGCGGAGGTCGTTTCGCGCGTTCCGGGGGTGACGGACGTCGAGATCGACCGCCGGCAGGGGGTTCCGCAGGATCTTCTTCGGATCGACCGGGACAAGGCGGCCGATCTGGGGCTGTCTGCGCGTCAGGTGGCGGAGGCGCTCGAGACGGCCGTGGCGGGGCGGCGCGCCGGGGACTATCGGGCGCGGGGGCATTCGTATCGGATTCTCGTTCAGCTGGCCGGAGCCGAGCGTCTGGCGCTGGACGAGATTCTGGATCTCACGCTGACGTCGCGTTCGGGCGAAGACGTGGCGTTGCGGAACGTGCTGCGCGTCGAGGAGGGGACGGGGCCGCTGGTGATCGAGCGCAAGGATCAGCAGCGGACGGTGACGGTATCGGCGAACGTCTCGGGGCGGCCGACGGGGTCGGCCGCGGTGGACGTGGAGCGCGCGCTGGCGGCGATTCCGAGGCCGGAGGGATACGAGCTTCGGGTGACGGGGGACTTCGAGGAGCAGCGGAAGGCGTTCGCGGAGCTGATCGTAAGCCTGGCGCTGGCGGTGGTTCTGGTGTACATGGTGCTGGCCTGCCAGTATGAGTCGCTGCGGGATCCCCTGGTCGTGATGTTTTCGGTGCCGATGTCGGCGGTGGGCGTGTTGCCGGTGCTTTTCTTCACCGGCACGACGCTGAACGTGCAATCGCTGACCGGGTGCGTCATGCTGGGCGGGATCGTGGTCAACAACGCCATTCTGCTCGTGGATCAGGCGGAGCGTCTGCGGCGGGAGGGGCGGTCGGCGCGCGAGGCGGCGGCGGAGGCGGGGCGGCGGCGGCTGCGGCCGATCCTGATGACGACGTTGACGACGATTCTGGGGCTGGCGCCCTTGGCGGCGGGGGTCGGCGAGGGAGCGGACGCTCAGGCGCCGCTGGCGCGGGCGGTGCTGGGGGGCCTGACGGGCTCGACGGTTCTGACGCTCGTCCTCATCCCCGCGGTCTACACGATGTTCCACCCGGACCGGCGCGCGCAGGATGGAGGGTGGCTGGGGCGCTAGGATTCGAACCTAGACAAGCAGATCCAGAGTCTGCGGTGCTACCGTTACACTACGCCCCAGCGAAGAGGCGTTAAACCCAGTGAAACGCGCGTTCAAGCCGGTTTAAAGCCGTTTTCGCTTGTCGGCCCGCCGGAACGCGAACCCCGCGGCCTTCCGGGCGGACACAAAGAACAAAACCGCTTGAGCCACGAATCTAGCGGCGCTCCTCTCCGAAGTCAACGGTCCAGGAGAACCGGCCGTGCGCGGCGCTCCGCAAGACCGCGGGCGCGCCCGCGCCCGAGACGAAACGCCCCCGGAGGCGCCGTCCCCCTGTCAGAAATCGGTCCCCTCCGGAATATAGCCTCATGGAGGGCGACGCCGGGATGGAAGAAGATACCGACAGCCTCGTCCGCCGGGTCCTCGAGGGACAGGTGGAAGCGTTCGCCGAGATCGTACGCCGCTACCAGCAACCCGTCTGGCGCACGGTGGCGGCGCTGCTTCAGGATTTCGACAAGTCCACGGAGATCGCCCAGCAGGTCTTCGTCGACGCGTACCTCCACCTGGACCAGTACCGCCCGGGCGCCGATTTCGGCGCCTGGATCAAGGCCGTGGCCCGCAACCGCGTGCGTCAGGAGCTCCGGCGCCTCGGCCGCGAAACCCGCCGCTTGAGCCTCTACCGCGACCAGCTGCTGCGCCGCCTTCATGAGCGCGAAACCGATTCCCACGAGCAGACCTACCTTGACGCCCTGGAAACCTGCCGCCGGCATCTCCCGGAAACCTCCGCCCGCGCCCTCCGGCTCCGCTACGTCGAAGGACTCTCGTTCGAGGAAATCGCGTCCATCCTCGGAAGCACCCGAGCGGCCGTCGAAAAGCTTCTTTCCCGCGCCCGCCTGGCGTTGCGGGACTGCATCCAGTCGAAGGTGGCCCACGCATGAACCGGGAAGATGAACTGACCCTGAAACTCCTGGACGGACTTCTGACGCCCGAGGAGGAAGCCGAACTGGAAGCCCTGGTGGAACGCGACCCGCACGCCCGGCGACGGCACCTGGCGCTGTTGGACCTCGAGGCGGCCCTTCGCGGCGATCGGCTCCGCCACGACATGGTCCCATCCGTCCTCACGCGCGTCTCAGGGGCCGACCTGGAAAAGGCCGTCATGCGCACCATCGCCGGATTGCCGGCCCCTCCCTGGCGCGCCGCCGCCCCGACACGCGCGCCGTTGCCTCGGCGCCGAACGCGCATCATCGCCCTCACGGCGATCCTTTCCGCCGCCGCGGTTCTCCTCGTCGCTCTCGTCCTGGCAAACCCCGCCCCGCGGAAGCCGGCGGCATCCCCCTCCACCGCGGTCCTGCTGCCGCTCGAAGGGGACATCCTCCTGGACGCCCGCCGCAGTCCCCCGGAAACCCGCCTTTCGCCCGGTCAGACCGTCCAGGTCCCGGAAGACGGCGCCGCTCTGGTGAGCTTCGAGGACGGCACCCAGCTGGAACTTCTCGGGCAATCCACGCTCCGGATGGACTCGGGGCCTTCCGACGAGGTCCGCATCCATCTGCCCGAAGGCGTTCTGCGCGCGGAGGTCGCCCCCCGCCCGGACCGCCTCCCCCTGTCGGTCATCACCCCTTACGCCGTCGTCACCGTGGTCGGAACCTCGTTCAGCGTCATTACCCTTCCCGACCGCGGCACGCGCATCGAGGTCTTCCACGGAAAGGTCGAGGTCAACGCCGCCCCGCAGGGACCCATCACGCTCGAAGCGGGCTGGATGGCCTTCTCGGCCCCGAACCAGCCCGTTCTGACCGCCCGCAGCCGGGTCGTGGAGGGTCTCCGCCCCCGCCGGTCCGCCGAATACCCGGGCGTGAAAACCCTGGACATCGCTCCCGACGGAAGGTCCGTCCTCGCCGCCAGCAACACCCACCTCGTCACCTGGACCCCGCTGGACCGTCTGGACGTCGTCCGCGTCGACCCGTCCACGCCGCGCGCCAACGACATCCAGATCCAATCCCAATCCGGACGGATGCTCGGCTTCATTCACTGGCCCCAGAAACGCTTCGTCGCCTGGGACGCCTGGGATCGGAAAGCTGTCCGGTCGTGGCCGATGCTCGATGGACAAGCCGAAATCGCCGCGGTCTCCCCGCGCGGCGACTGGCTCGCGCACTGGCAGAAGAGCAACGGCTCGCGGAAGCTGCTCCTGCGATCCGGAACCGAGGAGCCCCTCGACCTCTCCCGGGGCTCAGGGGTCAGCGTCATGCAGCCCTCCCCCGACGGTTCCCGGCTGGCCCTGGCGCGGTTCACGGGGGTGGTGGAACTCGTCGATCCCGCCGCCGGAACCGTCGTGGCGACACTCCCCGGCTCGCGCAAAGCCATCCGCTTGAGCTTTTCCGCCGACGGCCGATTCCTCGCGACCAGCCAGGGGGAATACGCGGAGATCTGGAACGTCGCCGAGCGTCGCCTCACGGCCCGCTTTCAGCAGCCCGGCCTGCCGATCCTCGGAGTCGCCCTGACGCCCGACGGCGGGCGCTTCGCCGCCAGCGGGCCGGAGGGACGCGTATGGCTCTGGAACCCTCACGCCCCCCAGGATCCCCCGTGGGTTCTTCCCGTCAAAGACAGCGTCCAGCGCCTGTTCTTCACTTCGGGAGGAGCCGAGCTCATGCTCCTGCGACGCGCCGGGCGCACCCGTGTCCTCGAAGCCTGGGAGCTTCCCCCATGAACCCGATCTCGAACGTCCCGCCGCACCCGCGGCTCCCGGGCGCTCAGACTCATCGCATCCCGCTTCTTCCGGGGGCCGTCGCGATTGTTTTCGCGGCGGCCCTGGCTTTCCCTTCCCCTCCGGCCGCCGCGCAGGAGCGCCCCGAAGAAGACCGGGAAAGCTACACCCGGACCGTCGAACCGTTCCTGCGCCAGCACTGCCTGAAGTGCCACGGACCCGAAAAACAGAAAGGGAAGCTCGCCCTCCACACGCTCCGGCCGGAGGCGTCCTCGGAGCCGGACCGGGAAACATGGAAACGCGTGGCCGAGCGGCTTTCCCTCGGCGAAATGCCGCCGGAATCCGAAAAGCGCCCCGACCCGCTGCGCACGCAGCAGGTCATCGACTGGATCAAGCGACGCCTGTCCAGGGCGGGGGTGGACACCGCGGAGATCGACCACAAGCTGCTTCTGCCCAGCCACGGCAACCGCGTGGATCACGACGCGCTCTTTTCGGCGCCCCTTGCAGGCGTCCCGGCCACCCCCGCCCGCCTCTGGCGCCTGGGGCCCCGCCAGTACGCCGGCCTGGTTTCCCGGCTGGCGGGCCGAAGCGTCACGCCCCCCTCGCCTTTCTCCTTCAACGCCGGGGAAGGGTTCCTGGACTACGCCGACCTCTACCGCGTCGACGAACCGACCGTCAACCAGCTGATCGTCAACGCCCGTCAGATCGTCGAGATTCAGTGCGGCCTTCAGCGCTCCGCCTCGTCCGTGCGCGAGTTCAAGGCGCTGATCGACCCCCAACGCGAACCTTCGGAATCCGACATCCAGCAGGCCGTCCGCAAGCAGTTCCAGATGGCTCTCCTTCGGGAGCCTTCCCGCGAGGAGTCCGCCCGGTTTCTCGAATTTTACCGGAAAACGCTTCCGGCGGCGGGCCGGACGATCGCCGTGCGCGACACCCTGGCCTCGATTCTTCTTCTGCCCGAAGCGCTTTATCGGCACGAGCTCGGGCAGGGCCCGCCCGACCGCCACGGCCGCGTTCTTCTGGCGCCCCGTGAGCTCGCCTACGCGATCGCCTTCGCCCTCACCCACACGGGACCCGACGCCGCCCTCCTCAAGGCGGCGGAAACCGGAAAGCTCGCCTCCGCGGAGGACGTCCGGCGCGAAGTCCGCCGCCTCCTCGACGACGACAAGATCGCCAAACCCCGCCTCCTGGAATTCTTCGAAGAATACTTCGAATTCACCCGGGCGGCCGACGTTTTCAAGGATCTCGAGCGCGGCGCGTGGCGTCCCGAGGTGCTCATCAACGACACGCGGCTCCTGATCCGGGATATCCTCCAGCGGGACCAGGACGTCCTCCGCGAGCTTCTGACCACGCCCAAAAGTTTCGTCAACTACCGTCCGGATCCCAAGAACGGCGCCAAACCGGCTTTCATCGCCAACCAGAATCCCCGCAAGGACCGTCCCCGCGCCTTCGAATACTGGGAGCTCTACGGACTGCCGGCGGACTGGACATGGACGGACCGGCAGCCGGTCGAGCTGGACGCCCGCGAACGCGCCGGAATCCTGACGCAGCCCAGCTGGCTGGCCGCGTTCGCCACCAACAACGAGAACCATCCCATCCGTCGCGGCAAGTGGATCCGCGAGCGACTCCTCGGGGGCTACATTCCCGATCTTCCGATTACGGTGGACGCCCAGCTTCCGGACCGGCCCGATCAGACGCTCCGCCAGCGCCTCGAGGTCACCCGCCAGGAATACTGCTGGCAGTGCCACCAGAAGATGAATCCCCTCGGCCTGGCGTTCGAGGCCTACGACTACCTGGGCCGCTTCCGGACGACGGAGCGGATCGTCGATCCCTCGGCTCCGCCGGCGGAGCCCTCCCGCAAGGGCGCTCCCCCCAAGCCCGCGTATCGGGAAGTCCCCGTCGACTCCGGCGGCCGGATCGACGCCTCCGGGGATCCGCGGCTGGACGGAGAAGTCCGCAACGCCGTCGCCATGATCCGCAAGCTCGCCGATTCTCCCCGCGTGCGACAGGTCTTCGTCCGGCACGCCTTCCGGTTCTGGCTCGGGCGCAACGAGACCCCGGCGGACGCGGCCAGCCTTCGGGCCGCGGACCGGGCGTACGTCGAAAGCGGGGGAAGCCTGAAGGCGCTTCTCATCGCGCTTCTGAGCAGCGATTCTTTCATCTATAGAAAACCCTGACAAGGAGACCGGACCATGAACGCCTCCACCCGCCGGCAATTCCTGAAGGGCGTATCCCTCGGCGCCGGCTCGTTCGTCCTGGCCCCCGTGTGGAACCAGATCCTGGCCCAGGCCTCCGGAACCGCGCATCGGGCCCGCCGCTTCGTGTTCGTGGTCGAAGGGAACGGCCTCAACCCGCCCCAGATTCAGCCCGTGGGTCTCCCCCGCAAGAAGGAAGCGGAGCGGACCGAGCTCGTCCAGAAGCCTCTCGCCCCGCACGCGCTGCCCAAGGCCCTCGAACCCCTGGAGCCCTGGAAGGACCGCGTGACGATTCTTCAGGGGCTCTCGGGACGCGTCTGCGGCGGCGGCCACTCGAACGACTTCGGCGCCCTCGGATGCTATCCGGCCAAGGGAGGCGTCGGGACCAGCGGAAGCGCCCGCGGAGAGACGATCGACGCCGCCCTGGCCAAGAAGCTGGGCGGCGTCTTCCCGCTGGTGGGGCTCGGAATCAGCGACCGGCGGGAGCATACCCTCATCTACAACTGCTCGGCGTGGGACCAAGGACGACCTCTCCCCACCCAGTGCCGTCCGGACCTCGCGTACGCCCAGCTTTTCGGAAGCTGCGCCGAAGGAAGCGCTCAGCAGGAATTCCTCTCGACGGGAAACATGCTCGATTTCCTGCTGGACGACCTGCGGCGCCTCGAGCGGAGGGTCGCGGGCGCCGAACGGGACAAACTTCAGGCGCACGTCGGCGCGTATGAAGATCTCCGGCGCCGCCACAGCCGCCTCAACGAGATCAAAAGCACCCTGCGCCGGCATGCCCCCGTCGTCACGGACAAGTTCCGCAGCGACGTGGAAACCGACCGGCTGGACGCCCATTTCGATCTGGCCGCGGCGGCCCTCATCGGCGGCCTGACCCCCGTGGTGACGATCGCCTCCGGCGCCGGAAATCCTTACTTCAGCATCCGCTTCACCGGACTGGGCATCAACCTCGACAAGCACTCCATCGGCCACGGCGGAAGCTACGAGGGCAAGACGTGGGAGGAGTTGACGGTCACCATCCGCCGCTTCCACTTCGAACTGATCGCCCGACTGATCAAGAAGCTTCAGGCGGTTCCCGAGGGGAACGGCACGATGCTCGACCAGACGCTGATCGTCTATCTGAGCGACGCCGCCGAAGGTCATCATTCCCGGTGCTGGGAATGGCCGTTCGTGCTGATCGGCCACCTGGGGGGAACGCTCAAGGCGGGTCGATACGTCGAATATCCCTACTGGGGGAAGAAAGGGCACAAGACGATCGGCAACCTCTACACGACGTTCCTGCACGCCGTGGGGGATCGGAGGCCGCATTTCGGAGTCCAGGATCCGACGCTCGACGGCCTGGATCTGAACGGGCCGCTGCCGGAGCTCCTGGCCTGAGAAGCCCCGTCATGACCGGACACCCTCTCAGCCGCCGGGAATTTCTGCGCCGTTCCGCGGCGGTCGCGGTCGCGGCCGCGGCCGCGCGACCGCCGGC
>DATLZA010000073.1 GCA_035574235.1 Planctomycetota bacterium
GGGCGGGGGGGGGACGCTGGATGAGCTGGGGGATCTCTGGGCGCTCAAGCAGAACGGGTTTCTGAGGATGCCGGTCGTGGTCGTGAACGTGGCGGGCTATTTCGACGAGTTTCTGGCGTGGGTGGGGCGGGCGGAGCGGGAGGGGTTTCTCTACGGCGGCCGGCTCTTTGCGGTGCGGTCCACGGCGGCGGAGGCGGTGCGGTATCTGAAGGAGCGGCTCGGGGGGAGGGGATAAGTCGCGCGGCCGAATCGGGGGCGTTCGCGTCTCCGGAGTAGTGGATAATTTATAAATTACAAATCATTCAAGCTTCCGGCTCCTTCCCGCCGATAGATCCCATGCCGCCGGGAGCGTCTTTCCGGACCCGGGAAGGGCGCCGGAACGGAGCGGCCGAGCGGCCAGGGTCCCGCTTCAGGGGCCCGCGCCCAGGTCCGACGGGGGGCCGGGGGCGGAACGTGCGGAAAGCTTGGGTCGGGGCCCGGGGGCTATCTTCCGGGCCGGGCGAAAGGAGGTGGGTCGAGGGGGAGAGTCGCCAGGTTGACCGATTCGAAGGGAGGCCCCCGGTTCGGGGGCGAAAACGAAATCAATGGAGGGTTCAGTGATGAGTCGTCGATCGAAAGGATTCCCGGGGGCGGCCGCCGCGGGGGCGCTTTTGGGCCTCTGCCTCATGGCGGCGTCCGCCGGGGCTCAGCAAGGGGAGCGGCCCGTCATGACGAGCCGCGACCAGGGCGACACGGTCAAGATCAATGTGAGCGGCAACGTCGTCCTCGATTACGTCTGGCGCAGCAAAGAGGTCACGACGTTCACCAATTCGGTGGCCGGAGGCGGTGAGAACGAGAATACCTTCGAAGGATACGCCGCCGTCCGCGTGGACGCGGAACTCTCCTCGAAGGTCTCGGCCGTCGTCGAGATCGGCACCAAGCGGGTGGATGGGAGCGTCATCAACGAGTGGGGAAATCCCACGGCCGAGCCCATCCAGCTTCGCGAGGCGGGCGTGAAGGTCAACGAGTTTCTCACCCCGGCCCTCTCCTTCCGCCTGGGGATCGCCAACTGGGCGTTCGACGTGCGCGGCCGGGGAAGCGCCTTCGCGCTCGACCCGCGCCATTCGCAGTCGATCACGCGGAATGTAGGCCTCACGCCGACCGCGGACGGCCCCGCCACCTTGGCGGTGCGGGCGGGTCTGCCGGAAGAGCTTGAGCCCGTGGGCGCCGTTTTCACGTACGTCGAACCCACCGCCCAGCAGTTTACGCTCAACGTCGTGCTTCTTCCGGCCACGATCGAGGGGGGCCCGTCGGGAGACGACGAGGCTCTGTACGCCGTCGATTTCTGGTACAACCTCGACGGCGTCGGCAAGGGCAGCCGCCTGGGCGTCGTTCTGGCGCGCCACGATCACGCAGCGTCCGACGGCTTCTACACGGTGGGCGCCGGCGCGGTGCTCAAGGGCATGAGCGAGGGCCTCGAGCTCTACGCCGAGGTGTACACCCAGTTCGGGACCGCCAATCGCGTGGGCGGAGAGGACATCGACGCCGGCGGCTTCGGCGGCCAGGTGGGCCTGGAATACCGCCTGGGCGGCGACCTGAAGCCCTGGGTGGGCCTGAACCTCACGCTTCTGTCGGGCGACGACGACACCGACCCGACGGACGACGAAGAGAGCCGCTTCCTGAGCTACGAGAACGTGAACGACCTGGCGATTCTCGAGGACATGTACCTCGGCTTCGATTGGGACACCAACTACATCGCCATCAAAGTGAGCGGCGGAATCACGCTCTCTGTGGCCGGCGGCAAGGACAACCTGGAGCTGTCGGCGATCCTGGGCTTCTGCCGGACCCGCGAGGACGTGGAGTTCGCCTCCGGCGGCGAGGACGCGCTCGGCAACGAGATCGACGTCCGGGCCCGCTGGATTCTCAACAAGCAGGCCGCGATCACCGCGCTCTTCGCGTTCCTGACCGGTTCGGACGTCCTCGAGGAGTCCATGGGCGGCGCGGCCAACCCGGACTCCGAGGACAACGCAATGCTCTACACCCTGGGAGTGGACCTGAAGTTCTAGGTTCGAACGGAGTTCCCGGAAGGGCCCCGGCGTCCCGCCGGGGCCCTTTCTTTTTTTGCTGGCGCGTCGCCGCCCGTTTCCCTATGGTGACCGCCATGCCGGCGATCCTTCTGGCGGGGCTCCTGGCGGGCCTGCAGGACGAAGGGCAGGTTTCCACGGGCTCCGATCGCTCCGGCGCCGTCCGGATCGAGCTATCCGGGCGCTTCGACGTCCACTACTTCTTCCGCTCGGCCGAGGTGGAGGCAACGACCGCCGCCCTGGCGGGGCTCTCCCCCGCCGGGGGCGCCACCGACGCCTGGGCGGGGCGATTCTCGCTGCGGGCGGACGTGACGCTTCGGGACGCCGTTTCGGCCGTCCTGGAGCTCGAAAACCGGAGCTTCGACGAGGGGAAGAACTTTTTCCTTTCGAGCAATCCCGAGACCGATTCGGTCGCGATCAAGCAGGGCTACGTCGAGGCGGGGGAGTTTCTCTCGCCGGCGCTCTCCGTGCGGGTGGGCGTGCAGGACGTGACGTTCCGGAATCGCCCGCACGACGAACCTTTCTTCATGGACCTCGGCGAGACGGAGGGATTCTTTTCGGGCTTCTCCGGCGCGGGCGGAATCGTCCGGAACACCGTGGACCGCGACGTCCGGGAGGCGGTGGGGATCCGGGCGCTTTGGAGTCCCACGGATTTCGCCTCCGTCCGGGCGGCGGGGGTGGTTTACGGCGAAGGAGACGTCGATTCGAACGGAGAGACGGTGTACGTCCTGGCGGCCGACACGCTTCTTTCGGAGCGGACGGCCGTATGGCTTCTCGGGGCCCTCGTTTCCGGAAGCGGCTCGGACCTCGAGGAGGTGGTGACCGTGGGGCTCGGGGGGGACGGCTACGTGGGGGAGGGGCGGGAGCTGGAGCTTTTCGGGGAGGCGTACCTGCAGCGGGGCCGGCTGACGGGCCGGATCCGCAAGGCCGCCTTCGCCGTCCAGGCGGGGTTCCGGTACGTGGGGCTCTTCGAGCCGAGCCTGTGGCTGGAAGCGGCGGTCGCGCACCGCAGCGGCGATCGCCGGCCCGGCGACCGGGTGGACCAGGCCTTCCAGTCCTACGAGAACGAAAACCGTTTCCTCGTCCTGGAATCGGCGGAGTTCGGGCTGGACGTGGATACGAACGTGTCCCTCCTGCGGGCGGCGCTGGGGGGGAGTCCGTTCTCGATCGACGGCCGGCCGGTCCGGCTGCGGCTGGACGTGGGCCGCTTCGCGGCCGACGCGCCGCTGAGGGGCGCGACGGGGAGTCCGCTCGGGGCGGGGGAGGACGACTGGGGCACCGAGGCGGACCTCGGGGCGGCATGGGATCTGAGCGCGTCGCTTCGTCTGTGGGCGAAGGGGGCGTGGCTGGTCGGTTCGCGGCTTCTGGAGGAGCTGACGCCCGGGCGCGATCCGGACGCGCAGGTGATAGCCTTCGGGGCGGATCTCAGATTCTAATTCGATTTCTTTTTCGCGCGCCCCTCCGATTTCGGTCAAGATTCCGGACCGCCTCGACGATCCATACTATGCAACCCATTTAACCCCTCTCCTATCTATGGGCCCCCGCAAGGGGGCCCATGTTTTTTTTCGCGGGAGGGGACGTCTCAGAAGTCCGCCGAGAAGCCCACGGCGAGGTAGTGTTCGAGCTGCGACTTGAACTGGGTCTGCTGGTCGTGGCCGCGGTAGTACTCCAGGAAGGCGCGGAAGGTGGCGCTGCCGGGGTTCCGCGGGAGGGCCAGGACGCCCGCCAGGACCGCTCCGTTCCAGCCCCAGCCGATCTCGTTGCGGGTCTGGAAGTCCGCGGCGACGAAGGGGGAGACGCGGCCGGTCCACGGGCGGCCCACCCATTCGAGGCCCGCCTGGGCGCGGCCGCTTTCGGTGGCGGGGCCCGTGTAGAAGCCCACGCCGATTTCGGCGTAGGCGCGCCACGCGGGGTCGAGCTGGAGGGAGGCGCCGAAGGCGACCTCGTCCAGGTGATAGCTGTCGCGCTTGCGGCCCTCGCGGGACATGTATTCATCGCCGAGATGGGAAGTCAGGTGCCACACATGGACCTTGAGGGCCAGGTCGCCGCGGCGGTAGACGAAGGGAAAGCCGAAGCGGTAATCGGCGGCGTCCATGTCCCAGCCTTCCTGGATGTCGAAGCGGGAGAAGACGGCCGCCTCGATCGAGAACTGAAGCTCCTCGTCGGGGTCCTGGGCGTCGGTCCAGAGAGCCAGGGGGCGATAGCCCCCGAGGGTGTTTTCGATCTTGATGTTGCCGTCCCGGTTGCGGATGGGGAACTGGACCTTGGAGCCGCTGCGGGACTGGCGGGGATCGGCGAGATAGGGTTTGTAGAGGATGCGGTCGGGGAAGAGTTCGAGGTTCCAGTCGTCCCGGGCGAAGGAAGGCGGGTCGGTCACGAGCCTTGGGGGTTCCTGGGAGTCTTCCTGGGCGCGGAGGAGCGCGGGTTCCGCGTCGGGGGACTGGGGGAGCGTGGAAAGCAGGATGACGACGGCGGCTTCGATCACATCCATTCCCTCCCGTTTCCGGCCGCCCTCCCCGGAGGGGAAGTATATCCCGAGGGGATTCTCCCGCGGGCCGGAAAATACAAAGAGGCCCCGGCGGGTCGGCCGGCCGGGGCCTCCGTTCCGGTCTTCAGAACGAAGACTGGACAGATAGGGACTTCTCTAAAAGACCAGGATGAACTCGGCGCCGAGCGTGCTCTGGCTGTCGTCGGCGTTCTGGTGGTCCAGGAAGACGTCCTCGTCGGACATGTCGTGCCGGAACTCGAGGCGCGCGATCGTGTCCTTGGAGATCCGGTACTCGACGGTCAGGGTGATCTCGGACAGCTGGTTGTCCTCGCCCGCGAAGCCGCCGGTTCGGAAGCCCTCGGAGTCGTCCAGGAGCGAGAAGCGCGCCGCGACGGCCCAGGGCTCGTTGATCTGCCACTTGGCGTAGAAGGCCAGGCCCATCCAGTCGGCGTCGGCGCCGGGGTCGATGACGGAGGCTTCCTCCTCCTCTCCGAGATCGAGGTTGGCCCCGAAGGTCCAGCCCGGCAGTCCCGGGATGTTCGAGACGGTCGCGACAAGATCGATCAGCCAGCGCTTTTCGCCGGGGTCGGATCCGCCCACGTTGAGCGGCTGCTCCGCGCCGTAGTAGAGCACGGCCGAGACGGTGAGCCAGGGGGTCGGGGTGACCAGCGCCTGGAACTCGAGGGTCTTGGCGTCATTGGTGTCTTCATAGGTATCCCAGCCGTTGTTGATACCGAGGGTGAGCTTGAGGGGCTCGGCCGCCTGGTAGCTCGCCCGCACGCCCGTGTGGGTGAAGGGGATCGCGAAGAGGAAGGGGAGCGACCGGGAGTAGTTGTAGTTGTCCTTGCTCTCGATCACTTCGTAGCCGGCGAGCGTGGCGAACTTGCCGATGCGGATGTCCAGGCCGTTTCCCACCGGGGCCAGGATCTGGAGGTTGGCTTCCTGGACGTCGAAGTAATCGTCGTTGGCGCTCGGAGCGGCGGCGAAGACGTTGGCGTCGCTGCCGAGCGAAAGCTCCACGTGATATCCCGTGATGAGCTCCTTGGTGGCGTCGCGCCGCAGGGCGAGCTGGGCGTTGTGGAGGTAGAAGCTGCGGCTGCGGCGGTCGAACGCGCGGACGGAGCCTCCCGCCGGAACGTTTCCGTTCAGGCCGTTGTCCGGCCGGTCGAAGTTCCAGACCACGCCCACATCCACGAAGCCGGTGAGCTTGGATTCCTCGAGAAGGACGTCCAGGATCGTGCGCTCGTCGCCCAGCTTCATTTCGTCGCGGGCGGGGGCGGCTTCCTTTTCGGCCCGGAGTTCCCGGACTTCCTTGCGGAGCGCCTCGATTTCCTTGCGCAGCTCGTCGGAAGGCTCCTGAGGTCCGGCCTGTCCGAGCGCCGCCCAGCACCACGCCAGTCCCCATGCGAGGGAGGACACAACCCCAGTCATACCGTCTCCTTTCTCCTGAAGAAAGAATCGACCCCGGAACAGGGGTGGGGCGGCCGCACCGGCCACGAACCGAATCCCTATCCCTACCCGCCGAGGAATGAGCAACCCCTTTGCCAATCTCACTCCGCGGGGGTGGGCGGCTTATCTTCTTGGCGATCAAGGTGTTTATGACCCATCTCCCCCGGGGCCGCCGGGGCCGAAACCTACCGTCCGGTAGGAACCCCCGTCAAAAGACACCGGAGGGTATGCGCGGCTCTCAACCATCACCGCCGAGCTTGCCGCCCAGGCGATGGACACGGGCGGCACGCCTGGCGCGGGGGCGTTTCTGAGCCGGCGGGGTCGGCGGCCTCCTCGGCGTAACGGCGCGGGGCGGGAAAGCGTCGGATTCCGGGAGAGCCAGGGGGCGTGCGCATCGATTTCGTCCCGATCGCCCCGACCGAGGGGAGAAAGAAGGGCGCCATGATCGCGACGCTGGCGGGTTTGTGGGGGCTCCTGGCTCCGTGCGCCGGACCTCAGGACCGTGACGAAGAAAGGCGCTACCCGGTCACGGTCCAGGAAGCCTACAAACCCTGGACCCTCCGCCACCGGATTCCGCCGCTTGCGCCCGAGTGGCGGCTGGTCTGGGAACGGGTCCGGGAGGAGGAAGAGCGCCGCCCGGCCCGGCCCGCGGAGAGGCCGCCCGGGCGGGAACTCCATCCGCGGCCCTGAACGCGGGGGAAAAGAAAAGGGCCCCGGCCTGGCGGCCGGGGCCCCGTTCGAGTCTTCAGAACGAAGACCGTTTCTCCGGGCGCGTCCCTAGAACCGCAGGTCCGCGCCGATCGTGTAGAGGATGGCTCCGTCGTCCGGATTCGAAATACCGAGGTCTTCCATCGACTGCTCGACGACGTCGGAGCTGAAGAGGAACGCGATCGCGCCGTGGAGCGAGGCCTGCTTGGTCAGGATCCAGCGGGCCTTGACGTCAAGCTCGTTGCCCAATCCGTCCTCTCCGCCGGAGGCGAACTGCACGTCCTCGACCGTCCGGGTGATTCCGAGGATGGCGGAAAGCTCGAGGTTGTTCTTCCCGCCGCCGACGCTGAGAGCCAGACCGCCGCTCAGCTTGATGGCGAAGTAGTTCGTGTCCCAGTCGTAGCCGAAGTACATGTCCTCGAGGATCAGGAGGTCGTTCACGTTCTCGTAGCTCAGGAAGTTGCCGACCTCGTCATCGGTGGGGTCGTCATCGCCGTCGCCCGAGATCCAGGTGATGTTGGCGCCCACCCACGGGGCCAGGTCGCCCTCGAGCTGATACAGGGCGCCCACCTGGAAGGCGATGCCGCCGGCGTCGATGCTGTCGCCGCCGATCGTGCCGGCGTTGCCGAACTGGAAGTAGACTTCGCCGTAAAGCTCGAGGTTCGGAACAAGGTTGCGCAACGTAGCGCCGCCACCCAGGGTGAAGATGCTCGTGTCGCTTCCGGAGACGAGGGGCGTATCCCCGAAGGTCGAAAGAGCGAGGATGGCGCCCACCCGGCTGCCCTTGTCGTCGAGGTTATAGAAGAAGTCCACCGCGTACAGCGCCTCGTCCTGCTGAGGCTCGCCCCCTTCGACGACCATGGGCAGGAAGACCACGTCCACCAGGAGGGCGTCGCGCTTGTACTGGAGCCAGCCGCCGACCGGGTCGAGCTCGTCGGCCACCCCGCGGACTGCCAAGGAACCCGCGCCGTCTTCCACATTGCTGACATTGCGCGCAAATTCCTGGGAGTGGCGCGGGTCGAACGCGAAAGAACTTCCGCGGCCGCGGACGTCGAAGCTCCACGTCGTGATGCCGACCTGGAGCCGCAGGGACGGGTCCAGGAACTCCGCGATGTTGACGTGGAGTTCGCGCAACACGATGGTCTGGAAATCCGTCTGATCGTCTCCGAGGAAAGGCAGCACCTGACCGCCGCTTCCTCCGGGGCCGGGACCGATGTCGTCCACCCGTTCCTTGCCGAACTCGACGACGGCGCTGACCTTGTCGGACAGATCGACGTTGAACCGGAGGCCGATTTCCCCTTCGAACGAGTTGGTGTCTTCGGGGCCGTAGGGGGCTTTGAACGCCGCCAATTCCCTGCCGCGCCAGACGTAATCGAGCACCACGTTCCCCTGGACGGTGACCTTCACCGTGTCGGTCATGTCCTTGGTCGTGGTGACGGGCTTCTCCTGCGCCGCGGCGGTCGCCGCGAGGGCCAGAACGAAGCCGGGAACAAGAATCGACGTGAACTTCCTCATCTAAACCCTCCCTATCTATCGAGTCTTCGAAACCGTTCCGGGAACTGAGCTGCGGCGCTTACGGCCGCGATTGGGTGTCGCCGCGCGGGGCGCCGGTCATCCATGAACCTCGGCGTTGCGTCCGGGTCGCGGAAGATCGCGTGGAGGCGAATCCCCCGAAAAGACCGTTCCCGGCGCGGCTCTGCAACCCCCCTCCAGCATCCTCGGGGCCTTGCGGGTGCCCCTCCCCACCCCCTTTCCCTAGGTCAGTTTCCGAATCAATATACGTTTGCCTCCTGGGCAGTCAAGGTTTTCCGCCTTCGAAATTCGGGGACTTCGAGGCGCGGCGGATCCCCCTCCGCGCCAGGAGCGCCTCCGCCCGGCGCAAATCGTCCGGCGCCGTCACTTTGAAATTCGGCTCCTTCGAGGGCACCACGAGGACGCGGCCTCCCGCCCGCTCCACGAGCTGCGCGTCGTCGGTCGCGTCCGCCCGGCCGGCCGCGCGGTAGGCCGCCGCCAGCACCTCGCGGCGGAATCCCTGCGGCGTCTGGGCGTGCCACACCCGCGCCCGCTCGGGCGTGGCCACCACCCGCCCCCACCGGTCGGCGATCTTCACCGT
>DATLZA010000074.1 GCA_035574235.1 Planctomycetota bacterium
CCCTGGACTGCGCCCGCCGGGTCCGCAAGGCGGGCGCCCACGTCCTGCGCGGCGGCGCCTACAAACCCCGAACCTCGCCCTACAGCTTCCAGGGCCTGGGGCCCAAGGGACTGGAGATCCTCGCCCAGGCGCGGAAAGAGACCGGCCTTCCCGTCATCACCGAAGTCATGGCCGTCGAGGACGTCGCGCGCGTCGCCGAGGTGGCCGACATCCTCCAGATCGGCGCCCGGAACATGCAGAACTTCAATCTGCTGGACGCCGTGGGGCGCCAGGAAAAGCCCGTGCTCCTCAAGCGGGGCCTCTCCTCCACGATCGAGGAGTGGCTCCTGTGCGCCGAATACATCCTCTCCCGAGGGAACCCGAACGTGATCCTCTGCGAGCGCGGCATCCGGACGTTCGAGAAGGCCACGCGCAACACGCTCGACATCGGCGCGGTGCCCGTGATCCGCAGCCTCTCGCACCTGCCGATCATCATCGATCCCTCGCACGCGACGGGGATCCGCGAGTTCGTGCCGCCCCTGGCCAAGGCGGCCGTGGCGGCGGGCGCCGACGGCGTCCTCATCGAGGTCCATCCCCATCCCGAGAAGGCGCTTTGCGACGGCCCTCAGAGCCTGACGCCGGAGATGTTCGAAAAGCTCGTGGCGGAGCTGCGGCCGCTGGCGCGCGTGGTGGGACTCGAGATTCAGAAGAACTGACCGGAGCGTCCGCGCGCCGCATGAGAACGCCAACGGTCGCCGTCGTCGGCCTGGGCCAGATCGGGGGATCGCTCGCCGGAGCGCTCACCCGCGGTCGTCTGGCGCGCGTGGTGGGGGTAACCCGGAGCGCGGAGACGGCCCGTCGCGCGCGCCGCCGGGGCTGGGTGGCCGAAGCGGGCACCGATCTGGCGGCGGTCTCCTCGGCGGACGTCGTGGTCCTGGCCACCCCGGTGCGGACGCTTCTGGCGCAGATCCCGCAGGTGGCCTCGCTCGTCCGCCCGGGCGCCCTCCTGACGGACGTCGGAAGCACCAAGGCGGCGATCGTGGGGGCGCTGGCGCGCCACGCGCGGCGGGGTCCCGCCGTGGGCGGTCATCCCATGGCCGGCAACGAGCGGGCGGGCCTCGACGGCGCGGACCCGGAGCTCTTCCGAAACCGGCCGTGGATCCTAGTGCCCGCCTCGCCGGGGGCGCGCCGCTCCGCCGGGCTTCTGGAACGCCTGGTGCGCGACGTGGGGGCGCGGCCGATCTGGATGGAGGATCCCCGGGAGCACGATCTGGCGGTGGCCCGGGTGAGCCACGTGCCTCACCTGATCGCCTACGCGCTGGCCGAGGAGCCCGACGGAGCGGTGCGGGTGGCGGGCAACTCGTATCGGGACGCGACGCGCGTGGCCCTGGCGGACGTGGAGATGTGCCTGGATTTCCTGCTGACCAACCGCGCCTCCGTCGGCCGGGCGGCCCGCGAGTTCGGGCGGAGACTGGCGGAGCTGGCACGGCTCGTCGAACGCGGAGACGAGGAGGCGCTCCGAAAGCGCCTTCACCGCGCGCGGGAGCGCCGCCAAAGCCTCAAATTCTAGAATCCCCCCCGGGCTTCTGGTATCCTCGCCCCTCAACCTATGCCCCCGTTCCGGATCCTCTGGGCCGCCGCCGGGGCGCTGGCCGGGGTGCTTCTGGCCGGGAGCCGTGCCGAGGGAGTCCTCCCGGGCGCGCCTTCCGCCCAGGATCCCCCTCCCTGGGAGGGAAAAGAAATCTCCGGCGTCAACGCCGCCGGCCAGGTCCGCGAACATAAGTCCCACATCGAAAACCTCAGCGGCTTGCGCCGCGGCCAGCGCATCACCCGCGCCGCCGTGGACCGCGCCTACAAGGCCCTCTGGGAAACCCAGCGCTTCGAAAGCGTCGATATCCGGATCCTCCCCGACCCGGCCGACCCCGCCGCCAAGGTCCTCGTCACGATCTTCGTCCGCGAATACCCCCTCGTCGAAGCCGTCGAGTTCCGCGGCCTCACGGTCCTCCCCGTCAACCAGGTCCGGCCCAACCTCCGCGTCGGCGCCGGCGACCCCCTCAACCCCGCCTACCTCCAGCAGGACCGCGCCTACATCCGCGAACAGTACCTCCAGAAGGGATATCACTTCTCCAGCGTCGAGGACTCCACCCGCCCCGGCCCCGGCGGCGGCGTGATTCTCACCTGGACGATCCTCGAGGGCCCCCTCGTCAGCGTGGACGAAATCCGCTTCACCGGCGTCACCGTGGACGAAAGCGAACTCCGGCGCTTCATGCTCACCAAGGAAAGCGGCCGCCTCCTGGGAATCATCCCGACCGGAAAGGAGCCCTTCGTCGAACGCCACCTCCGCGAGGACATCGAACGCATCAAGCTCTACTACCGGCTCGAAGGGTGGCTGGACATCCACCACGGCGAGCGCGTCTTCGTCCAGGACCTCGTCTTCAGCGACGACAAGACCCACGTGTCGATCACCCTCCACGTGGACGAAGGCCCCCGCTACCGCATCCGCGACGTCCGCGTCGAGTTCGACCCCGCCGCCCGCCGCGTTTTTTCCGAGGAGGAAATCAAGAGCTGGCTCCTCTCCAAGCCCGGCGAACCGTATACCGAGCGCAACGCCGAACGCGACGTCGCCCGCATCCGCGAACGCTACGGGGAACGCGCCTACATCCTGGCCGAAATCAACTCGACCACCCTGGTGTCCAAGGACGCCCCCGAACTCGATCTGGTCTTCTCGATCAAGGAGAACGAGAAGATCTTCGTCGGCCGCCTCATCATCGAGGGCAACACCAAGACCCGCGAGGACGTCATCCGCCGGGAATTCACCCGCACCGGGTTCGTCCCCGGCGAGGAATTCAACAGCCGCAACCTGACGCTGGCCGCGCGCAGACTGCAGGACCGCGGATGGGTGGAGCCCGGCGGCGTCGCCACCCGCACCCAGGAAGGCGAAACGCCCCAGGAACGCGACGTCATCGTGGACATCCGCGAGGGCCAGACCGGCACCCTCCGCTTCGCCGCCGGCTACAGCTCCAGCTTCGGCATCCTCGGAATCCTCGAATTCACCCAGCGGAACTTCGACCTTTCGGATCTTCCGACCTCCTTCGAGGACCTCTTCGCCGGCACCGGTTTCGCCGGAGGCGGCCAGTTCCTGCGCATCCGCCTGGCCCCCGCCGCCCGGCGCCAGACTTACACCGTGGACTTCAAGGAACCCTACGTCTTCGGTTACGATTTCGGCATGGGCGTCCGCGGCTACGCCACCAACACTCTTCGCGAGTCCTACGACGACCGCCGGCTCGGCGCCCAGCTCGTCTTCGACAAGCGCTACGATCCCCTGGCGCTCCAGCTGGCCCTGAACGGGTACCGCGTGAATGTGGACAACATCGAACCGGACGCCCCCCTCGCCGTCCGCGAGCTGGAGGGCGAAAACACCGTCTTCTCCATCACCCCCGCCCTCATCTGGGACACCCGCGACAGCTTCGTCTTCCCCACCGAGGGCCTCCGCGCCCTGGTGAGCTGGGAATACGCCGGCCAGATCCTCCCCGGCGACTTCGACTTCAACAAGTTCCTCTTCGAAACCGAGGGACACATGACCCTCTTCGAAACCGAAAGCCGCCTCAAGCACGTGGGCAGCTTCCAGTTCACCTTCGGATGGGTCCACGGCGCCCGGGGGCAGGAGTCCGTCCCCCTCATCGAACGGTTCTACGCCGGCGGCCGGGACTCGATCCGCGGCTTCGACTTCCGCGGCATGGGCCCCCACGAGGCCGGCGATCCCGTCGGCGGCGAGGCGTACGTCCTTTTCACCCTCGAGTATTCGTATCCCCTCTTCGTCGAATTCCTCCGCGGCGCCTTCTTCTGGGACCTGGCCAACCTCACCTCCGAAATCGAAGGCCTGGCCCACGACCGGTGGCGCAACACCGTGGGGTTCGGCATCCGGTTCCTCATCCCCCAGCTCGGCAACGTTCCCGTCAAGCTCGACTTCGGCTTCCCCCTCACCCGGGAGGACGAGGACGAACGCCAGACGGTGACTTTCGACATCGGAGCCCTCTTCTAAAGGAGTCCGCCATGCGGAAGTTCGCCATCCCCGCGGCCGCCCTGGCGGCGGCCCTGGCCGTCCTGGCCGCGGCCGGGCCCGCCCAGAACTCGTTCAAGCTGGGCGTGGTCAACCTCAAGACGTGCTTCGAAAAGGATAAGTACGAGCGCATCAAGGACGTGGACGCGGACCTCCAGCGCATGGCCGACGACTACGCCAAGCGCCTCAAGGACATCGAAAAGAAAATGCTCGAACTGCGCGACCAGATCGAGGCCCTTCCCCGCGAGAGCGGCCTGCGCGCCCAGAAGCTCCTGGACCTGCGGCGCCTCGAAACCGACCTCAAGTTCGAAAAGGAGTACGGCCGCGCCAAGTACCTCGACTACTACAGCGACCGCAAGATGGAGATCTACAACGACATCCGCAAGGTGATCTCCATGATCGGCCAGGAACAGAAGTTCGACCTCATCCTGCGCGTGGAGCAGCCCCTCCTCGAGGAACAGGACCCCGAGACCGTCAGCCAGCGGATCAACAACCGCGTGGTCCTCTTCCACCACGACGCCGTCGACATCACCCCCCAGGTCCTCAAGCGCCTCAACGAGGAGTGGGCCAAGCTGAAGGCCGCCAACCCCGTCCCCCCCGGCGGCGAATGGGAATGCAAGTTCTGCGGCCAGAAGAACCGCAGCGAAACCTGCACGAAGACCCTGGGCTGCAAGGGCACGCGGCCGAAGTGATCCCCTCATGGAGTGGACCCTGAAGGAACTGGCGGAGTACGTGGGCGGCACGGTCGCCGGCGACGGCGCCGTCCGCATCCGCGGCGTCGGCGGCCTGCGCGAGGCCGGCGAGGGAGACATTACCTTCCTGGCCAACCCCAAGTACGAGCCCCTCCTGGCGTCCACCCGCGCCAGCGCCGTCATCGTCGCCCCGGGCGTCCGGGCCCCCATCCCCGCCCTCGTGGCCGCCAATCCCGATCTGGCCTTCGCCCGCGTGGCCGAACGCTTCAACGGAACGCCGCCCCGGCCCGCCCCCGGCGTCCATCCCTCCGCCGTCGTCGCCCCGGACGCCCGCCTCGGACGTGACGTTGCCGTGGGCGCCGGCGCCGTCGTCGAATCCGGCGCCTCGATCGGCGACCGCACCGTCCTTTACCCCCAGGTCTACGTGGGCCACGGCGCCGCGATCGGCCCCGACGGCGTCCTCTACCCCCAGGTCGTTGTGCGCGAAAGATGCGTCCTCGGCGCCCGCGTCATCCTCCACAGCGGCGCCGTCATCGGGGCCGACGGGTTCGGCTACGCCACCGAAGGAGGCGTCCACCACAAGATCCCCCAGGTCGGCATCGTCGTCGTCGAGGATGACGTCGAGATCGGCGCCAACGTCACCGTGGACCGCGCCCGCTTCGGCCGCACCGTGATCGGCCGCGGGACCAAGATCGACAACCTCGTGCAGATCGGTCACAACGTGCAGATCGGGGAACATTGCCTGATCGTGGCTCAGGCGGGCATCTCGGGCAGCACGCGCCTGGGACGGGGCGTCGTCCTCGGCGGCCAGGCGGGTCTGGCCGGACACCTCGAGGTGGGCGACGGCGCGGCCGTCACCGCGCAGGCCGGCGTCTCCAAGAACGTCCCCCCCGGGGCCGTCGTCTCGGGGGAACACGCCGTGGACATGCGCCTCCACCTCCGGCAGATGGCGGCTCTGGCCAGGCTCCCGGAAGCCCTCGCCGAGATCAAGCGCCTGCGCCGCGAAGTGGAGGACCTCCGCCGAAAGCTCGAGGCCGGAAGCGAACCGACGTCTTTATGAAGAAGAACCAGCGCACGCTCGCCAAGCCCGTGGAGTTCGAAGGGGTCGGCCTCTTCGGAGGCTGCCGCGCCCGGATCCGCGTGAACCCGGCGCCTCCCAATTCCGGCATCGCGTTCGTCCGCGTGGACCTGCCCGGCCGGCCGCGCCTCCCCGTCACCCCGGATACGGTCGCCAGCAAGTTCCGGCGCAGCGCCGTCTCCGGGGAGAACGCCGAAGTGGAGACGATCGAACATCTCCTGTCCGCCGCGGGAGGGCTGGAACTCGACAACCTGGAGATCGAAATCGACGCCCCCGAGGTCCCCAACGCGGACGGCTCCAGCGCCCCTTTCGTGGAACTCTTCCGCCAGGCCGGAATCGTCGAACAGCCGGAGCCGCGCAAGGTCCACGTCGTCCGGGAACCGATCGCCGTCAGCGACAACGACGCCTCCATCGTCGCCCTTCCCGGAGAAAACGGACTCTCCGTCTCCTACACGCTGAATTACCCGGGCACGGCCATCGGACAGCAGCACTTCACCCTCGACGTCACCGACGAGTCCTACGCCCGCCTGATCGCCCCCGCCCGCACGTTCTGCCTGCAGAGCGAAGCGGAGGCGCTCATCCAGCAGGGGCTCGGCAAAGGCGCCAGCTACCAGAACACGGTGGTCCTGGGACCCGACGGGCCGATCCAGAACACGCTGCGCTTCCCCGACGAGCCCGTGCGGCACAAGATCCTGGATCTCCTGGGAGACCTGACGACCCTGGGCGCGGGACTGCGCGCCCACGTCGTGGCCGTGAAATCCGGCCATACCACCAACATCAAGCTCGTCAAGAAGATCGCCGCCGCGTTCGAGGAAGGCGGAGAACAGGCCCCCCGCCGCGCCGCGGCGACCCTCCTGGACGTGCGCGAGATCGCCAAGATCCTCCCCCACCGCTACCCCTTCCTCCTCATCGACAAGGTGATCGAGCTCGAGGGGTACCGGCGCGCCGTCGGCATCAAGAACGTGACCTACAACGAGCCCTTCTTCCAGGGCCATTTCCCCGACCAGCCCATCATGCCCGGCGTCCTCCAGATCGAAGCCATGGCCCAGCTCGCCGGCGCCCTCCTCATGCGCAAGAGCGAAAACCAGGCCAAGGTCGCCGTCCTTCTCTCCCTGGACGGCGTCAAGCTCCGTAAGAGCGTCGTCCCCGGCGATCAGCTGCGCATCGAGGTCGAAACCCTCAAGGTCAAGGCCCGCACGGGAGAGGTCTACGCCCGCGCCACGGTGGACGGCCAGCTCGTGGCCGAGGCGAACATGAAGTTCATGCTCATGGACAATCCCTGATGCCGATCCACCCCACCGCCGTCGTCGAGTCCGGAGCCCGCGTCCACGCCACCGCGGACATCGGACCCTTCTGCGTCCTCGGCCCCAAGGTCACGATCGGCCCCGGGACCAAGCTCCTCCACTCCGTCACCGTCGTCGGCCGCACCACGATCGGCGCCCGCAACGTCATCCACCCCTATGCCGTCCTGGGCGGCGACCCCCAGGATCTCAAGTTCCGCGGCGAGGACTCCGTCACGATCATCGGCGACGAAAACGTGATCCGCGAAGGGGTCACGATCAACAAGGGCACCCTCGGCGGGGGCAGCGAGACGATCGTGGGCAACCGCAACTACCTCATGGCCAACTGCCACGTGGCCCACGACACGATCATCGAAGACAACTGCATCCTGGCCAACGGGAGCCTCCTGGCCGGACACATCCGCGTCGAATCCCATGCCATCATCAGCGGCTGGGTGGCCGTGCACCACTTCGTGACGATCGGCCAGCACGCCTTCATCGGAGGCTGCTCCCGCATCAACCAGGACGCGCCGCCCTACATGATCACCCAGGGATTCGCCGGCGAGGTGCGCGGCGTCAACAGCGTGGGCCTGCGCCGCCGCGGCTTCCGCCCCGACGTCATCAACGCCCTGCGGGAAGCCCATCGCCTCGTCTGGCGCTCCGGGCTTCCCAAGCCGGACGCCCTCGGCGAACTGGAGCGGCGCAGCGGGCAGATCCCCGAGATCCGCATCCTCATCGAGTTCCTGCGCGCCTCGGACCGCGGCCGCATGGGCCGCGCCCGGGAGCTGCGCACCACGGCCACCGCGATCGAACCCGAAGCGGATCTCCTGGAGTGACCCCATGGCCCGCATCCATCCGACCGCGATCGTGGACCCCGCCGCCGAGCTCGCCGACGACGTCGAGGTGGGTCCCTTCTCGATCATCTCCGGCCCCGTCCGCCTCGGCCCCGGCTGCATCCTGGGCCCCCGCGTCATGCTCCGCGGCCCCCTGACCGCCGGGCCCCGGAACGTCTTCCACGCCAACGCCTCGATCGGCGGAGATCCCCAGGACCTCCAGCCGCCCGCCCCCGACGGGCGCGTCGAGATCGGGGAAGGCAACCTCTTCCGCGAATCCGTCACCGTCCACCGCCCCAAGCGCCCCGGCGGGGTCACCCGCATCGGCGACCGCAACCGCTTCCATGTCGCCTCCCACGTGGGACACGACTCCGTCGTGGGAAACGACGTCCTCCTGTGCAGCTTCGCGGTCCTGGGCGGCCACACGGTCGTCGAGGACCACGCCTGGATCGAAGGCCTCGGGGGCACCCATCAGTTCGTCACGGTCGGCCGCTGGAGCTGGTCCCGCAGCCACATCCCCATCACCGAGGACGTGCCCCCCTACATGTGGGTGGACGGCAACCATTTCGAGGTCCGCGGGGTCAACCCCCGATGCCGCACGGAAGCCCTCGAGCGCGCCTTCGAGGCGATCTGGCGCTCGGGCCTGCCGCGCCCCGAGGCGCTCGCCCGGCTGGAGGACGAGCCCTCCGAAGAGGTTCGAACCCTCGTGGCGTTCCTGCGTCGCAGCGCCGCCGGCCGGCTCGGCCGGGCCGAGGAGGCCCGCCGTGGGTGACGTCCGCGTCGGCGTGGTCGGCGTCGGACACCTGGGCCGCCAGCACGCCCGCATCTGGAAGGAGCTCGGCGTCCTGGCCGCCGTGTGCGACGCCCTTCCGGATCGCGCGGCCGAAACCGGCGCCGCCTTCGGCGTCCCCGCCTTCACCGACTTCCGGGACCTCCTCGGACGCGTGGACGCCGTCAGCGTCGCCGTCCCCACCGCCGATCACCACGCCGTGGCCCGCGCGTTCCTCGAGCGCGGCGTCCCCGCCCTCGTCGAAAAACCCCTGGCCAAGACCGTCGAACAGGCCGAGGACCTCTGCCGCCTGGCCCGCGCCCGCGGCGCCGCGCTCCAGGTGGGCCACGTCGAGCGCTTCAACCCCGCCGTGACCGCCGTCCTCGACGTCGTCCGCAAGCCGCGCTTTATCGAGGCCCACCGGCTCTCCCCCTTCCGCTTCCGGTCCCCCGACATCGACGTGGTCCTCGACCTCATGATCCACGACCTCGACATCGTGCTCCACCTCGTCCCCAGCCCGCTCGTCCGCGTGGATGCCGTGGGGACCTCGCTCCTTTTCGGCAAGGAGGACATCGCCAACGCGCGCCTGGAATTCGAGAACGGATGCGTCGCCAACCTCACCGCCAGCCGCATCTCCGACAAGACCCTGCGCAAGATCCGCGTCTTCTCGGAGGACGCCTACGTGACCGTCGATACGCTCGCCAAGGAGGCGTGGATCTACCGCACCACGCCGCAGCTGGCGGAAGCCCTCGCGCGCCTGCCCCGGGACCGCGAGCTGACCCTGGCGGACCTGGCCCAGATTCCCAGGGAGTTCTATTCCATCCAGGAGGTGCCGCTTCCGGACGAGGAGCCCCTGGCGCGGGAGCTCCGGAGCTTCCTCGAGTGCGTCCGCGAGGGCCGCGAGCCGGTCGTTCCGGGAGAGCACGGCGTGCGCGCCATGCGCGCCGCGGAGACGGTGCTGGCCGAGATGCGCGCCCACCGCTGGACGTGAGCGGCCCGCGAGATGACCACGATCCTCATCGTCGCCGGGGAAACCTCGGGGGACCTGCACGGCGCCAACCTCGCGCGGGCGCTCCGGACGCTCGACCCCTCCGTGCGGCTGGCGGGCGCGGGAGGCGCCTACCTCCGGGCGGCGGGCGTCGAGACCCTCGCCGACCCCACGGACCACGCCTCCGTGGGCATCGTCGAGGCGTTCCGCAACTTCCACCGCTACGCGCAGCTCTACCGGAAGCTTCAGAGCGCGCTGCGCGCCCTTCGGCCGGACGCCGCGGTCCTCATCGACTCGCCCGATTTCAACCTGCGCTTCGCCGCCCGGGCGGCCGACCACGGCGTTCCCGTGGTCTACTACGTAAGCCCCCAGATCTGGGCCTGGCGCCCGGGCCGCATCCGCGTCATCCGGCGCCTCGTGCGCAAGATGCTCGTCATCCTCGACTTCGAGGAACGCCTCTACCGCGACGCCGGGGTGGACGTGACGTTCGTGGGGCATCCGCTGCTGGACGCGGCGCGGCCCGTGGACCGCGAGGCCGTGCGGCGCGAATTCGGAGGCGATCCCCTGATCGGCCTCCTGCCGGGAAGCCGCGCCTCACAGTTCGCGGCGCTCTTTCCGATCCTGCGGCGCGCGGCGGAGCTCATCGCCCGCGACGTGCCCGGGGCGCGTTTCGTCGTCGCCTGCGCGCCGGCGATCGATCCCCGCCGGGCCGAGGGGGCCGGCTTCGCCGTCGTCCACAACCGCACCCCCGAGGTCATGGCCGCGAGCGACCTTCTCCTGACCGCGTCGGGAACGGCGACCCTGGAAGCGGCGATCTACGGCACTCCCATGATCGTGACCTACCGCCTGAATCCGCTGACGGCGCTCACGCTCGGGCCCCTCATCCGCGTGAAACACTACGCCCTCGTCAACATCGTCGCGGGCCGGGAGATCATGCCGGAGTACTATCAGTTCCGCGCCCGCCCGGAGCTCATCGCGCGCGAGGCGGTCGCGATCCTCAGGGAAGGCCGGCTCCCCGGCATGCGCCGCGCGCTCGAGGAGGTCCGCCGCCGCCTGGGAGAGCCGGGCGCTTCCCTGCGCGCCGCCCGCGAAGTTCTGGCCGTGGCCCGCGAGCGGCGGCGGCCGGGATCCCCCCTTTTTCCGGCCCTCCCCGGTATGCTATAGTGGCCTCCTCGATGAGGCACCTCCGGCGCCTGGCCCCCTACCTCCGCCGCCACCGACGCGCGTACGTTGCGGGACTTTTCCTCGTCGTCCTGGCCGCCGCCTGCGGGGTGGCGGCCCCGATCCTCGTGCGCCATGTCGTCGACCGCCTCGGACCGGGCGCCACGCGGGAACTCGTCCTGGGCTTTTCCGGAGCGATCGTTCTCCTGGCCGTCCTGCGCGGAATCTTCATCTTTTCCAGCCGGTATCTGATCCTGGCCGCCTCCCGCCGGGTCGAGTACGAACTCCGCAACGATCTGTTCGCTCACCTCGAAACGCTTTCCGCCCGCTACTTCGACCTGCATCCGTCCGGGGACCTCTCCTCCCGCATCATCAACGACCTCGACGGCGTCCGGATGATGATCGGCATCGGCATCATGTCCCTGGCTTCCACGGGGCTCTTCTTCGCGGGGGCGCTGGCGGCCATGTTCTCGCTCCACGCGCCTCTGGCGGCGCTGTGCCTCCTGCCCCTGGCCGGCGTGAGCGCCGTCATGGCCTGGACCGGAACCCGGATGCACGCGCTCTCCCTCGACGTCCAGTCCCAGCTCGGATCCCTGGCCGGCCGCGCCCAGGAGAACTTCGCGGGGGCCCGCGTGGTCCGCGCCTTCGCGCGGGAGGAGCACGAGATCGAACGCTTCCGCGAGGCCTCCGACGAATACCGCCGGCGCCAGCTCCGCCTGGCCCGCTGGAGGGCCGGGCAATGGGCGGCGATTCTGGTCCTGGCCGAGGCGGCCCTGGTCGTCACGCTCCTGGTCGGGGGACGCGCGCTCCTGGGCGGCGCGATCACCCTCGGCGTGCTGACCGCCTTCGTCGCCCTCCAGTTTCAGCTCCTGTGGCCCATGATCGCCCTGGGATGGGTCCTCTCGATCGTCCACCGGGGAGCCGCGTGCCTCGGACGCCTGGCCGAGATCTTCGACGCGCGCCCGGACGTGGACGACGCCCGGGCGCGCCCCCTCGAGCGCCCGATCGAGGGACGCATCGAGGCCCGAGGACTCACCTTCGCCTACGCCCCCGACCGGCCGCCCGCCCTGCGGGACCTGACGCTCCGGATCGAACCCGGCTGGAAGGTCGCCCTCGTGGGCCGCACCGGCGCGGGCAAGACGACCTTCGTCCAGCTCCTCCTGCGGCATTATCCCGTCCCCCCGGGAACGCTTTTTGTCGACGGCCGCGACATCGTCGAAATCCCCCGCGCCGAGCTGCGCCGCGCCGTCGGGGCCGTCCCTCAGGATCTTTTTCTCTTCTCCGACCGCCTCCGCGCCAACATCGCCTTCGGAGGCGTGGACGGCGTTCCGGACGGGGCCGTCGAACGCGCGGCGGATCTGTCGCTTCTTTCGGCCGACCTCGAGCAGTTTCCCGACCGCCTCGACCAGATGATCGGCGAGCGCGGCGTGACCCTTTCCGGCGGCCAGAAGCAGCGCGCCGCCCTCGCGCGGGCGATCGTCCGCGAGCCGCGGATCCTCATCCTGGACGACGCGTTCTCCAGCGTGGACTCCCACACGGAGCGGGAAATCCGCGGGCGCCTGAGGGACTTCCTGCGCGGCCGCACCGCGATCATCATCACCCACCGGCTCTCCGCCGTGACCGACGCGGACCGCATCTTCGTCCTCGACGAAGGCCGGATCGTCGAGGAAGGCCGGCACGACGAGCTTCTGGCCCGGGGAGGGGTCTACGCCGAACTCTGGGAAGCCCAGCGGCTGGAGGAGGAGCTCTCGGAAGCGCCCTGACCGTGCACGAATACGCCGACGACGATTTCCTGGCGAAGGATTACGACCCGCGCCTGATGCGGCGCTTCCTGGGGTACGTGCGCCCCTATGCGCCGCTCGTGGCCGTCACCTTCGTCTTCCTGGCCGTCCGCATCGCGGCGGATCTGGCCGGGCCCCTCCTCTTCAAGCGCGCCGTGGACGGTCCCCTCCTTCAGGGAGACTACGCGGGTCTGGCGGCCTACGGGGCGCTCCTCGGGGCCGCGGCGCTGGCCACCGGCCTCTTCGAGTTCCTCTATTCGTGGGTCACCAACCTCGTCGGCCAGAACGTGCTTTTCGACCTCCGAATGGAGCTTTACGGCCACCTCCAGAAGCTCTCGCCCGCCTTCTTCGACCGCACGTCCGTGGGACGGCTGGTCGTCCGCGTCACCCAGGACGTCGAAAACCTCAACGAGCTTTTCACGTCGGGCCTCGTGGAGTTCGCGGCGGACGTCCTGATGCTGGGCGGCGTCGTCGTCATGATGTTCGTGGTCGACGCGCGCCTGGCGCTCGTGACGCTGGCGGTCGCGCCGGTCGTGCTGGCGGCGACCCTTCTTTTCCGCCGCGCCGCCCGGGAGCGCTACCGCGAGATGCGCCGGCGCATCGCCCTCCTCAACGGGACCCTCAACGAAAACCTGGGCGGCATGCGCACCATCCAGACCTTCGGGCGCGAAACCACGTGCCTGGAGCGTTTCCGCGCCATCAACGGCGAGTATCGCGACAGCGCCATCGGCGCCGTCTTCGCCTATTCGCTCTTTTACCCGGGCATCGAAGTCCTCTCGGCGGCGGGCCTGGCGGTCGTCGTGGCCTACGGAGGTCTCAGCATCCTCGACGGAACCCTCACCTACGGTACCCTCGTGGCGTTCCTCTATCTCGTCCACAAGTTCTTCCTGCCGGTGCGCGAGCTGGCGGAGAAGTACAACATCCTTCAGTCCGCCATGGCCTCCAGCGAGCGGATCTTCCAGATTCTGGACACGCCGCCCCAGGCGGCCGACCGGCCCGGGGCCCGCCCGGCCCCTCCTTTGCGGGGGCTCATCGAGTTCGACCGCGTCTCCTTCAGCTACGACGGCCGCACGCCGGTTCTGCGGGAGGTCTCGTTCCGCGTCGAACCCGGGGAGACCCTGGCGATCGTGGGCCTCACCGGCGCCGGGAAAACCACGATCCTGAACCTTCTCCTGCGGTTCTACGAGCCGGCCTCCGGAGCGATCCGCGTGGACGGACACGACGTGCGCGAGCTCCAGGCCAGGTCCCTGCGCCGGCAGATGGGGCTGGTGCTTCAGGACGTCTTCCTCTTCGCCGGTACCGTGGAGGACAACCTCCGACTGGGAGACCCTTCGATTTCGCGCGCGCGGATCGAGGAGGCCGCAAGGGCCGTTCATGCGGACCGGCTCATCCGCCGCCTGCCCCGGGGTTACGAGACGCCGGTCCTCGAGCGCGGGGCGGCGCTTTCGGTCGGCGAGCGGCAGCTCCTTTCCTTCGCCCGGGCGCTCGCCTTCGACCCCCGCATCCTCATCCTCGACGAGGCGACGTCGAGCGTGGACGCCGAAACCGAGCAGCTCGTCCAGGAGGGCCTCCTCCGGCTCCTCGAAGGCCGCACCTCGATCGTCATCGCGCACCGGCTCTCGACGATCCAGCACGCCGACCGGATTCTCGTGCTCCATCGCGGGCAGGTCCGGGAGGAGGGAACCCACGCGGAGCTGCTGCGCCGCGACGGGCTCTACCGCAAGCTCTACCGCCTCCAACACGGGGCGGCGCGGAAGGAACCGGAGGACGGCCTCGGGGGCGTCCGACCGGCGGTGGAGGTGCCGTGATCCTGCAGCGCTACGTCCTGCGGGAGCTCGTCGTGAGCTTCGTCTTCGCGGCCCTGGCCGTCATGGCGGTGTGCCTTCTCGGGACCATGTTCCAGATCTTCCGCGCCTTCGAGGGGCTGGGACTCGACCTCCTCGTGCGGATCGCGCCGGTGGCGGCCGGCTACGTGGCCCCGTGGGCGCTTCTGGTGGCGTCCTGCACCGCCGCGACGCTGGTCTACGGCCGGATGGCGGCCGACAACGAGGTGGACGCCATGCGCCTGAGCGGCGTTCACACGGCGCGGATCCTGAGTCCGGCGATCTTCTTCGGGCTGCTGCTCTGCGGCCTGTCGTGGGCCGTCCACGAGCACGCCGCCCCGGCGGCCCATTACGCCCGCCGCAAGATGATCCGGGAATCGGTCCTGACCCTGCTCAAGCTCCCTCCCCCGGGACCCCAGCGATTCTCGATCGGCCCCTACAAGCTGAGCTACGCGGACTACCGTGAAGGCCGCATGGAGCGGCCGGCGCTCGTCAAGTATACTCGCGACCGGATGGAGGTCGAATATTACGCCATGCACGGCCGTGTGCAGATCTCCGAGGGCCGCCCTCCGCGCCTGATCCTCTCGCGTCCCACGGCGCGCCACTACGACGCCCAGGGCAACGTGGCTCAGATGACCGCTGACAGCGACGTGCCCGTGGACCTGGAGATCGCCGAAATCTACGAAACCGACAAGAAACCCGACGACATGACGCGCGCGGAGCTGTGGGAGGCCTGGGGCCGGGCGCCCGACGCGCGCAAGCGGCGGGCCGTCCTCCTGACGCTCCACAGCCGCACGGCCCAGTCGGCCGCGCCGATGCTGCTCGTGCTCGTCGCGGTCCCCATCGGAATCCTCGTCAAACGGGGCTCCCGCCTGGCGGGGCTCGGTGCGGCTCTGCCTCCGCTCATTCTCTATTTCGTCGCCTTCTTCGTCTTCCAGGGCGTCGGCGACCAGGGCCGGATTCCCCCCGCCGCCGCGGCGTGGGCCCCGAACGGAATCCTCCTCGTCGTCGCGCTCGCCCTCCTGGCGGGGGTGTTCCGCAAATGATCCGCCTTCTGGACCGGTACGTCCTGAGCCTCTTCGCTTCCGCCTTCGTCGTCTTCTTCACGGCGCTGACGGCCCTCTTCGTGACGGTGGACTTCGCCTCGAAACTCGGTTCCTTTCTGGAGCTCCGCGGCGTCTCCGTGCCGCTCTTCATCGGCCGCTATTACCTGTGCCGCCTCCCGATGTTTCTGACCTATCTCCTGCCGGCGGTCGTCCTCTTCGCGGCGATGTTCACGGTGGTCAAGCTGGCGCGGACGAACGAGATCCTCCCCGTGGCCGCCAGCGGAACGAGCCTCCGGCGGCTGAGCGCCCCGTTTTTGGCCGCCGCCCTCCTGACGGGCGCCGCCGTCGCCGCGCTCGAAGAATACGCCCTCCCCGGCCTGCGCGACGAAATCGTCGAGACCGACGAGGTGCGCGCCACCCGGGCGGTGAGCTGGGGCGTGGAGGACTACGACGGGTGGACGCGCCTCTGGGGCCACCAGTACGACCACGTCCGGCGGGAGATCCGGCAGGTCCAGATCACCCGCCTCGACGAGGCGGCGCGGCCGGTGGAAATCGTCACCGCCAAGCTGTGCCGCTGGGATCCGGGACGCAAGCGGTGGATGGCCTTCGAGGGCGAGATCGAGTACCCGGGCGAGTTCGAGACGCCTCCGGGCGGCCGGGCGCGGCCGCGGCGCGCCCCCCTGGGCCCCGAGGGATACGAAGTGCCGGCCCCCTTCACGCCGGAGACCCTCCGGCGCAGCGCGTCCTTCCTCAACCGGCTTCCCTTCGCGCCGCTCGGGCAGCTTCTGGAGGAGGCCCGCCGGTATCCGCACGTCCCTTCCTGCGGCGTGAAGGTCCACATGCGGCTGACGTTCCCGCTCTCGCCGATCCTCCTGCTCCTGCTGGGGCTCCCGGCCGTCGTCCGGGCCCATTCCAAGAGCTTCCTGAACGGGCTTTTCTTCTGCTTCGCGCTGGCGATGGGGTACTACCTGGCGTACTTCGCCTGCCTGGACATGGGCAACCGCGGCAAGCTCCCTCCCGCCGCGGCAGCCTGGGGACCCACGGCCGTGTTCGGCCTGGGAGGACTGGCGTCCTTCGTGCGCATGCGGACGTAAGCGGCCCCCGGAACATTCCGGAGCCGACGGGCTCCGGATATAATGAAGGCGATCGAAGGAGAACCCCCACGAAGTACGCCGCTTACGGCTGCGTCCTGGCCGCCGCGCTCGCCTGGGGGCCCCCCCCGGCCTCGGCCGGCTCGAAGCCCCTCCAGGAACCGCCGGCCCCCCCCGCCG
>DATLZA010000075.1 GCA_035574235.1 Planctomycetota bacterium
GCCGCGTCGTGCACGAGCACCAGCGGACACGCCGCCGCCGCCAGCCCCGCCCGCACCGAATCCTGCCGCCGCCGCCCTCCCGCCACGATCCGCGTCACCTTGCGACGGCGCAACCGCGCCCCCCACAGGCGCTCCACACGCGCCCTCCAGCCGGGCGGAACCACGAGCACGATCTCCCGCACGAACGGCAGCGACGCGAACGTCTCCACGCTGTGCTCGAACATCGGCCGCCCCGCCAGGGAGACGAGCGCCTTGGGCACGCGCGCGCCCAGACGCTCCCCCCGGCCCGCCGCCGCCAGGATCACGCTCGCCGCCGGAATCCGCATCCGCCCCATTTAGGCTCCCGCCGCGTCCCTTGACAACCGTTTTTCCGGTGGAGTATCCTTCGCCTACCCTTCCATGAAACTCAAATTCTGGGGCGTCCGCGGATCCATTCCGTGCCCCGGCCCCGCCACCGCCCGCTTCGGCGGCAACACCTCCTGCATCCAGGTCCTCGGGGGCCCCGACGTCGTCATCCTCGACGCCGGCACCGGCATCCGGGAACTGGGCCAGGAACTCGTGGCCCAGAAACGGCCCCTTCGCATTCACCTTTTCCTCAGCCATACCCACTGGGACCATATCCAGGGCTTCCCCTTCTTCGCCCCCATCTATGTTCCCGGCAACGAACTTTTCGTCTACGGCCCCCGCGCCCTGGAAAAATCCCTCGAGGACGCCCTCATGTTCCAGATGCAGTACAGCTACTTCCCCGTCCGGGGCGTGGAGCTGGCCGCGCGCGTCAAGTTCACCGAGCTCGAGGAAGAGACCTTCCGCATCGGCGACTTCGAAGTCTCCACGAAGTCCATGAACCACCCGATCCGCGTCCTGGCCTACCGGTTTTCGCGCGGCGGAAAGTCCGCGATCTACACCGGCGACAACGAACCCTACTACGACGTGCCGGCCGACCGCCCCGGCGGCCGCGAAACGTCCGTCCGCCGCCGCGCCGACTTCATCCAGGAATGCAACCGCAAGGTCGTGGACTTCTGCCGCGACGTGGACGTCCTCGTGGCCGACGCGCAGTATACGGACGAAGAATACGAGTCCAAGCGCGGCTGGGGCCACAGCTCGATCTCCCACGTTCTCGCCCTGGCCCGCGAGAGCGCCGCGCGCACGCTGGTGCTCTTCCACCACGAGCCGACCCACGACGACAAGACCCTGGCCGCCCTCGAGCGGGAAGCCCGCCGCCGCGCCGTCCGCGACCGGATCCGCGCCAAGGTCGTCATGGCCCGCGAAGGGATGACCCTGGAGGTGTGAGCTACCGCTCCTCGGGCGGCCGCGCGGTCACCAGATCGTTCATCCGCCGCGACGCCAGGAGCTTCAGCGACCCCGGCCGCTGCCCCTGCCCCGCCGCTCTCTGCACGACGTAGAGCCACGCCTTCTCCACCCGACCCACCCGGCTGCGCGCGCGCACCTCGAAGACGGACGAGCGTACCGCGAGGAACCCCTGAAGGGACGAGAAGATCTCGTCGGTCATCCCCGAAACCTGCTTGAGGTCCTCGACCCGGCGGAATTCCTGGGGGCGCCCGTCCGCGCCCCGACCCGTCCGCCACGCCGCGATCGCCGCCGCGACCGGAGCGGTCATCTCGTCCGACAGCGCCCGCAGCACCTCCGGCGGGGCGGTGTTGACGTTTACGCTCCAGGTTCCCTGCGCGGGCCACACCGTGACGAACTCGAGAAGCCCCCGGGGGGCGTCTTCCTTCTCGGGAACGCCGTAGAGCACTTCGGGGCCGAGCCCCTCGATCCGGAGCAGCTCGTCCACGTCCATGAGGCGCCGGTTGCGCGCCCGCGTTTCGAACCCGCCGCGGCCGTCCGCGTCCACATAGTCCACGATCCGGTCGGCCACGTCCGCCGGATGCCCCAGAAGCTCCACCAGCCGCCGCAGGGCCGCGACGACGGGGGCGTTGGGCTCCCCCTTGTCGTTGACCAGAGCCGAGAGGTTGAGCGCCCGCTCGGCGTCGCGGATCGACACCTCCACCTGCGCCCGCCCGACTTCGATCGAAAGCGGCGCCGCCCATCGCTCGTGTAAAGTGTCCGCCTCCGCTCCTTCCTCGAGGTCCGCCTCGAGCAGGAGCCGCGCGTGGGCGTACCCCGAGCGCGTCCCGTAGGTGTTCTGGAGATCCGCCAGGTGATTCTCCGACACGGTCCGGTTGTGCACCGAGGTGGCGCTCATCTGGGTCACGACGAGGGCCAGGACGATGAGGACCAAAAGGGCCAGGATGAGGGCGATCGCGCCCTCGTCGCGGCGGCGCCGGTGCATGGAGTTTAAACGTCCTGGCCGGGGGGCGGTTTGGACGTTGACAACCCGTCCCGGTGTGTTAGAGTTATCTCGCATACTCGTCTAGGGAGGGACTATGATCCGGTCCGGCGTTCGGCGGTGGGGGGTGTTGGCGCTGTGCTCGGCCCTGGGGGCCTGCACCTACTGGCACGGCGACCTCGAACGCCTGGCCGACCAGAGCGGCCGCAACTTCAAGATCGCTCCGGACAAGGTCTACAAGCACACGACCCTCGGGGCGATCGCGGCTCATCCCTCCAGTTTCAAGCTCATGGACGTGGAATTCGACGCCGTCGTGAACCGCCTGGACGAACAGATCTTCGTCTCGTTCTACAGCACGTTCCGTCCGGAAGACTACTTCGGTTTCTCGGCATGGCCGGCGGAGGCGGAGCTGTGGGTCCCGGAACAGCGGCTGCGTTCGGTGCCCACCCTCTATATGAACAAGGACAACCAGGACATGGAGGAGCTGCTCTCGCTGCGTCGCTTCGCGCTGGTGCGGCTGCGCGGCCGCGTCATGGGGGACTTCGAGCAGCGTCCCTTCGTGGAGGTTCATTACGTGGACGTCCTCCATCCGGCCGCCTACAGCGAGGCGACCCTGGCGGACGTGGGCGCGGGCTTCGCGGCCGTCTCGGACGGGAAATCCGACGAGGCGATCGCGCGCCTGGAGCGCGCCCTGGAGGGTCTGCTCCACGGTCCCGTGCGCGGCCGGGCCAACCTGGAACTCGCGCGCCTCTACGAGGCCCGCGGCGACTATGGCCGCGCGGCCGCCCGCTACGAGGACGTCCTCTGGACGGACCCGTACAACGACGAGGCTTGGGAGGGCTGGACCCGCTGCACGGAGGCCGCCGAGCGTCAGCGCCGCGAAGCGGCCGCCCAGCAGCCCTAGGCCCGAAGTCCGGCCGTAGATGCGGTGGTGCCCCTCGACGCGGCGATCCTGCTGTGCTTTCTCGTCGCCGCCCCGCTGGCGGCCGTTGTCGTTCTGGCGACCTTCCTCTTTCGCGCCTTGGCCCGACGCCGGGGGTGGATTCCCGCGGACCTGAGATCCTGGATCGACCGTCCGGCCGCCTGGATCTCGTCGGCGGCGACCCTCCTGGTTTTTGCGGGTGCGACGGCATACGGGGCGGCGATCGAGCGCGATTGGGTCGAGACCACCCGCACGGAGATCCGGGCGGGCCGCGCCGTCCTCGGGCACGAGCGGTTCCGGATCGTCCACCTCTCGGACCTGCACCTGGAGCGCCTGGGGCGTCGTGAAGAGCGCGCCGTCGAAGCGGTCCGGGCGGCCCGACCTCACCTCGTCCTTCTGACCGGCGACTGCATGAACGTCCGAGAGGCGGGTGGGGAACTGCGGACGTTTCTGGAGCTCCTGAAGGCGGAGGCTCCGTTCGGGGTCCTCGGAGTTCCGGGTCACCGGGACTTGAAGTTTCCGGTGCGGGATCTCTTCGGGCGGGCGGGCGCCCGGCTGCTGGAGGACGACACGCATCTTCTGACGGGGAAGGGACGGCCGCTGCGGCTCGTGGGGCAGTCCGTCTACCCGGGCAAGAGGCTTCGCGAGCTTCTGGCGGGCCTCGAGGACGACGCCTTCACGATTTACCTCCATCACTCTCCCGACGGCGCCGATGAGCTGGCGCTGCGGGACCCGGGCCAGCGGGTGGATCTCTTTCTGTGCGGCCACACGCACGGGGGGCAGATCGGCCTCCCCTTTTGGGGGGCGATTCTGACGTTCTCCCGGCACCACAAGCGGTACGAGCGGGGGCTCTACCGGGTCGGGGACGTGCCCATGTATGTCAACCGCGGGCTCGGCACGGAGGGAATTCCGGTGCGGTTTCTGGCGCGCCCGGAAGTGGCGGTGATCGATCTCGTGGCCGATTAGCCCGCTCCGCGGGCCGCGCGCTCGTCCGCCAGCCGCAGCCGCAGCCGGTCCACGTAAAGCCGCCAGGCGGTTTCCCGAAGCTGCTCCCGGACAGCCGGTTCGGGGCGCCGGGAGAGTTCCGCCAGGCGCGCCTCCAGCGCGGCGATCCGCTCCCGCAGCCCGGCGCGCAGGCGCTCCAGGGTTTCGCCGTCGGCATGGCTCAGGACCGTGTCCCTCCAGGCCTCGACCTCCGGGGGCGTGAGCGCCGCGGGCTCGTGGCGGGGCGGGTGGAAGACCTCCGAGAGCTCCAGGCGCCAATCCTCGTAGGTCTTTTCCTGAAGCGCTTCTTCCTGGCCGCTCGTGTCCCACGGATTGGGGCGGTCGTAATAGCAGCCGCCGAGCGCGGCGGCCAGGAGGATCGGCGCGGCGGTCGTTCTCATGACGGCCCCCGGGTCAGCATCATTTCGTTGGCGGCGTTGTAGGAATCGATGTCGCCGATATCGAACCAGCTTCCTTCCACCACATATCCATAGACGGGGATCCGCGGGTGGAGCCATTGCAGATAATAGCCGGGAGCGTCCTTTCCTTTGCCCTCGTCGAGGAACTCCTGGAAGAGCGGAAGGTGGATTTTGGGGAAGTAGTAGACGCCGATCGAGATCAGGGTCGTCCGGGGCTTCGGGGGCTTTTCCTCGAAGCCGACGATTCTCCCGTTTTTGTCGATTTCCACGGCGCCGTAGAGAGAAACTTTCTCCTTGCGCCCCAGATCCTTCAGGCACACCGCGGCCCCCCGCGACCGGCCGAACGCCGCGAAGTCCTGAAGCGAGAACTCGAAGAGGTTGTCTCCGGCGATCACGAGGAGGTCGTCTTCGACTTTGGCGTTGCGGATCACGAACTGGATGTCCCCGATGGCGCCGAGGCGGTCGTCGGGGCTTTGGGTGAGGTCGTCGTAGATCTCGACGGGCACGGGGAAGGCGCGCTGCTCCTGGTAATCCCGGAGCCAGCCGTAGTAATGCGCCGCGAACCGGTGGTTGGAGACGACGTAGATCCGGTCCAGATCCTTGACTTTGAAGACCTGCTCGCAGATCCGGGTGAGGATCGGCACGCCGGCCACGGGGAGCAGAGGCTTCGGGCGGTCCTTCGTCAGAGGATAGAGGCGGGTGGCGTATCCTGCGCCAAGGAGGAGGGCTTTCATAAACTCAATTATCGCACCCCGTCTTGGGAGGCGTCAACATCGCGCGCGGCCGGTTGCGCCGGCCGCCGGTTTCTGGTTCAATCGGGGCCCATGGCCCGCCGCTCCTGGACGCCGGTGGCGTTCGTTCTTCTCTGCGGCTGCGTGGAGCGCACGATCTACGTCCGCAGCGACCCCCCGGGGGCGGTGGTGTATCTGGACGACCAGCGGATGGGCGTGACGCCCTGCGAGATCCCCTACGTCTGGTACGGCAAGCGCGAGATCGTCCTGGAGCTTCAGAAGTACCGCCTGGTCCGCGAGATCGTGACGCTCAACCCCCCCTGGTGGCAGTATTTCCCCCTGGACTTCATCACGGACGTCCTGGTGCCCTTCACGATCCGGGACCGGACGGAGCTGTCGTACGTTCTGGAGCCGGCGGCGCCCACCGCCGAAGAGCGCGAGGAGATCCGCGCGCGCGCCCGGGAGATGCGCGAGAAGGCGGGGGTTTCGCCCCGGTAGCCCGATGGCGCTTGCGTTCATTCCGGATATTCCGCCCCTGGAGGGCCGGCGCGTCACCGTCATGGGGCTGGGCCTCTTCGGCGGCGGCGTGGGCGTGGCCCGCTTCCTGGTCCGCCGCGGCGCGCGGGTCACCGTGACGGACCTCAAGACCGAGCACGAGCTGCGCGAGTCGGTGGCGGAGCTGCGGGACCTTCCGGTGCGCCTGCGTCTCGGGGGGCACGACGAAGCCGATTTCCGTGACGCGGACCTCGTGGTCGTCAATCCCGCCGTTCCCGAAAGCTCGCCGTGGCTGCGCCTGGCGCGGGCGCTCGAGACGGAGATGAATCTCTTCTTCAAGCTCTGCCGGGCGCGCACCGTGGTGGGGGTCACGGGTTCCAACGGCAAGACCACGACGACGACGCTCCTCGGAGAGATCCTGCGGCGGGGCCTGCCGCGCGTGTGGGTGGGCGGGAACATCGGCGGATCGCTCCTGGAGCACGTGGACGAGATCGGGCCGGACGACCGGGTGGTTCTGGAGCTTTCGAGTTTCCAGCTCGAGAACCTCGGCGTTCTGCGCCGGAGTCCTTCGGTGGGAGCGGTTCTCAATCTCTCGCCCAACCACCTGGACCGCCACGGGACGATGGAAAACTACGCGGCTGCCAAGCGGCAGATCGTGGCCCACCAGCGGGAAGGGGACGCCAAAGTCCTCAACGCGGACGATCCGCTCGTGAGGGAATTCCGTTCCGCCTCCCCCTCCCGCACGTACTTTTTCAGCCGCCGCGAGCGGCCCGCCCGCGGGGCGTTCGTTCAGGGGGACCAGATCCTCTTTTACACCACGGGCGCGCGGTTCGCGATCGACGTCTCGCGGCGCCGCCTTCCGGGCGCCTTCAATCTCGACAACATGGCGGCCGCGGCGGCCGCCTCCTTCGCCGCCGCGGGCGGGCGCTGGGAGGGCTGGCGCGAGGCGTGCGAGGAGGTTTTCTCGACCTTCCCGGGGGTGGAGCACCGGCTGGAATTCGTGGCCGAAAAGCGCGGCGTGCGCTACTACAACGATTCCAAGGCCACCGACCCGGAGGCGACGGTGGCGGCGCTGGAAACCCTGCCGGGACCGTTCGTCCTCATCCTGGGCGGATACGACAAGAAGACGCCGTTCGACGCGCTGGCCCGCGCCGTGGCGGAGCGGCCGGTGCGCGCCTGCGTCCTGATCGGCCAGACCGCGCCCGCCCTGGAAGCCGCTCTCCGGGCCCAGGCGCGCGTTCCGGAGATCGTCCGGGCGGAATCCCTGGAGGAGGCGGTCCGGGTTCCGGCCCGTCCGGGAGAGACGGTGCTGCTCTCTCCCGCCTGCGCCAGCTGGGACATGTTCCGCAACTTCGCGGAGCGCGGGCGGGCGTTCAAGGCGCTGGTGGCGGCGCTGCCGGACGGATGAGTCCAGCGAGATCGAGGATATCCATGCCGGACCTTCCCCCCGACCTCCGGGCGCGCTATGACGATCTGCGCCGCCGGATCGAGCACCATAACTATCGTTACTATGTCCTTTCCGATCCGGAGATCTCCGACGCCGAGTACGACCGCCTGTACGACGAACTGCGCGCGCTCGAGGAGCGGCACCCGGAGCTGAGGACGCCGGACTCGCCCACTCAGAAGGTGGGAGGCAGGCCGCTCGAGAAGTTCGAGAAGGTGGAGCATCGGCTTCCCCTGCTTTCCCTCGAGAAGGCCTACACGGTCGAGGACGTGCGCGCCTGGATTCAGCAGATGGAGCGGGAGCTCGGAGGGGCGCCGGGCGCCTGGCGTTTTACGGCGGAACACAAGATCGACGGCGATTCGCTCTCGCTCGTCTACGAGCGGGGCGTCCTGGTGACGGCGGCCACGCGGGGGGACGGCCGCGTGGGGGAGAACGTCACCCACACGGTGCGCACGATCCGCTCGGTTCCGCTGCGGCTCGAGGGGGCGCCGGAGCTTCTCGAGGTGCGCGGCGAGGCGTACATCCGGATTTCCGACTTCAAGGAGCTCAACCGCCGGCAGGTCGAGAAGGGCCTGCCGCCCTTCGCCAACCCCCGGAATCTCGCGGCGGGTTCGATCAAGCAGCTCGATCCGGCGGTGACGGCGTCCCGGCCCCTGCGGTTCATGGCCCACGGGGTCGGCGCCGTGCGCGGGGTCCGTTTCCGCGATCACGGGGAGGCGATGGAGCGCCTGCGGTCGCTGCGCTTTCCGGTCGTGCCCTTCGAAGTGACGGATTCCGTGGAGGGCCTGGAGGCCTACTGGAAGCGGACGCTGGCGGAGCGCGACGCGCTCGATTACGAGATCGACGGCGTGGTCGTGAAGGTTTTCGATTACGGCCTGCGGGAGGCGCTCGGGGTACGCTCCAAGAGTCCCCGCTGGGCGGTGGCCTGGAAGTTTCCCGCGCGCGAGGAGACCACGCAGGTCCTGGCGGTGGACTGGCAGGTGGGCCGGACGGGGAAGCTCACGCCGGTCGCGCGCCTGCGGCCCGTGCCGATCGGGGGGGTCACCGTGGCCAACGCCACGCTCCACAACCCCGCGCAGATCGAGAAGCTGGACGTGCGGATCGGCGATACGGTGCTCGTCACCCGTTCGGGGGACGTCATTCCGTACGTCGTCAAGGTGATCCCCGCCCGCCGGCCGCCGGACGCGCGGCCGATCGAGGCCCCGAAGGCCTGTCCCGTCTGCGGCGGCCGCACGGTGCGCACGGAGGCGGACGTCTTCTGCTCGAACTCCTTCGCCTGTCCGGCGCAGCTCAAGGGGGCGATCGACCACTTCTGCTCGCGTGCGGCGATGGACATCCCGGGCCTGGGTCCGGAATGGATCGACCAGTTCGTGGACCGGGGCCTGGTGCGGTCGCTGCCCGATCTCTACGAGCTGACGCGCGAGAAGCTCCTGGGGCTGGAGCGCATGGGGGAGAAGCTCGCCGGCAACATGCTCGAGGCGATCGCGCGTTCCAAGAAGACGACGCTGGCGCGGTTTCTGAACGCGCTCGGGATCAAGCACGTGGGCGAAGCCACCGCGCGGGCGCTGGCGGATCATTTCGGCTCGCTCGAGAAGCTCATGGAGGCTTCGGAGGAGGACCTCCAGGGGGTTCCGGACGTGGGGCCCAAGGTGGCCGAATCGATCCGCGACTTCTTCGCGGACGCCCGGAACCGCGAGGTGATCCGGCGGCTTCGGGCGCACGGGATCGAGTTCGAGCGGCCGCGCCCCAAGAGCGATCGCCTGGCCGGGGAAGTGGTGGTGTTTACCGGCGGGCTCGAAACGCTGACGCGCGACGAGGCCAAGCGGCTCGTCCTGGAGCACGGCGGGCGGGTGGCCGACAGCGTCTCCAAAAGCGCCACGCTCGTGGTGGCCGGGGAGGGGGCGGGGGCCAAACTTGACAAGGCGCGCAAACTTGGTATAAGGGTGGTGGACGAACCGGCCTTCCTGAAGCTCGTGGGGAGATGATTCCAGGGAAGGCCTTTTTTTGTCGGCGGAGACGGCCGTGGTCCAGAAGCTGAGCGTCATCTGGATGGACGGGAAGCTCGTGCCCTGGGACGAAGCGCGCGTCCATGTGCTGACCCACAGCCTGCATTACGGCCTGGCGGCCTTCGAAGGAATCCGCTCCTACGAGACCCACGACGGCCGCTCGGCGGTCTTCCGGCTGGCCGACCACCTGCGACGCCTGGCCGACTCGTGCCACATCGGCCAGATGAAGCTGCCCTATACGCTCGACGAGCTGGCGGCCGCCTGCAAGGAGACGCTGGCGGCCAACGGACTGCGGGCCGGATACATCCGGCCCGTGGCCTACATCGGAGAGGGCGTCATGGGGGTCCATCCCCAGGACAATCCGATCCGGGTCTTCATCGCCACCTGGTCGTGGGGCGCCTATCTGGGCGAAGAGGCGCTCAAGAAAGGCATCCGCGCGAAGATCTCCTCCTACACCCGCTTCCAGCCCAACACGATCATGACCCGCGCCAAGCTCACCGGCAACTACGCCACCGGCATCCTGGCCAAGCGGGAGGCCAAGGCTCTGGGCTTCGACGAGGCGATCATGCTGGACACCGAGGGCTATTGCGCCGAAGGGTCCGGCGAGAATCTCTTCATCGTGCGGGACGGCCGGGTGAAGACCGCGCCGCTGACGTGCGTGCTCCCGGGGATCACGCGGGACACGATCCTGCGCCTGGCCGCCGACGAGGGGATCGAAGTCGTCGAGCAGCGCTTCAGCCGCGACGAGCTGTACATCGCCGACGAGGCCTTCTTCACGGGCACGGCCGCGGAGGTCACCCCCATCCGCGAAGTGGACGGGCGGACGATCGGCTCCGGCGCGCCGGGTCCCGTCACCCGCCGCCTCCAGGAACGCTTCTTCGACGTGGTTCTGGGGCGTCACCCCAAGTACGCCGGTTGGCTCGACTACTACGAAGTCGGCCCTTCCGCGCGGAAGTCCGCGGCCAAGGCCCGGGCGTAAGGGCGGTCCCCGGCCGCTTTGACACCGCGCCGCCCGTTCGCTTATCATGGGACCATGACGGCCGCCGTCCGCAAGCTCACCTACGAGGACTTCGCCCGGATCCCGGACGACGGGTTCCGCCACGAGATCATCGAGGGGGAAGAGTTCATGACGCCGGCTCCCACGCCCGAGCACCAAACGGTGCTTCTGAACGTCCTCGATCTGGTGAGGAGCCACGTCAAGGCCCGCAACCTGGGAAAAGTTTTCGTGGCCCCGACGGACGTGGTCCTTTCCGAGCACGACATCGTGGAGCCCGATCTTCTGTTCATTGCGAGCCACCGCCTTTCGATCGTGGGGTCCCGGAACATTCAGGGGGCTCCGGATCTGGTGGTGGAGGTGACGTCGCCTTCGACGGCGGCGCTCGATCGGGGTCCGAAACTGGAGCTTTATCGGCGCTCGGGAATCCGGGAGTACTGGATCGTGGATCCCGCGCCGCGCACGGTGGAGATTCACGAATTCGGCAGCCCTCGCCGCACCCGGGTGTACCGGGAGGATCAGTCGTTCGCCTCCGAGATCCTTCCGGGACTCACCGTGCGCGTCGCGGACTTCTTCTGACGCGTCCCCGTTCAGACCAGCCGCCCCGCCTCCATCCGCAGGATCCGGGAGGCTCCCCGAAGGATCGCTTCATCGTGGGTAACGACGAAAAGCGCGCCTCCGCGGGCCGCCCGCCGAAGGCACTCCATGACCCGCTCGGCGTTCGCCCGGTCGAGGGCCGCCGTGGGCTCGTCGGCGAACACCACGGCGGGCCCGTGCACCACGGCCCGCGCGATGGAGACGCGCTGGCGTTCCCCGGCGGACATCCGCCAGGGGAACGTGTCGCGGCAATGGGCCACCCCGAGCTCCTCGAGGAGGCGCTCCGCCGGGCCCTCGCCCCCCGCGCGGACGTTCTCCAGCGCCGTCAGGTAAGGAATGAGGAAGGGGCTCTGGAAGACGAAGCCGAAGTGCGTCCGCCGGAGCGCCGCGCGGCCGTCGGCGTCGAGCGCCGCGGTGTCCATGTCGCGGAAGAGCACCCGTCCCTCCGTGGGGATCTTGAGCCCCGCCAAGAGATAGAGAAGCGAGCTTTTCCCCGAGCCGCTGGGACCGAGAATTCCCACGAACTCGCCGGCGCGCACTTCGAGCGAAACGCCGTCCACCGCGCGCACCGCGGCGCCGCCGTCGCGATAGGTCAGCCGCACCCCCTCGGCCCGGATCATGAGCCCCTCCGCTCGATGATCGTCACGGGATCGAGCTTTCTCAGGCGGCCGAAGACCGTGACTCCCGCGAAAGCCTGCGCCACCAGGGGCAGCGCCAGGGAGACGAGGACCGGCCCCGCCTGCGCCGCCGGGGGCGAGATGCCCCGCGGCAGGAGCACCGCCTGCCGGAAGGTCTCCAGGGCCGCCAGCGCCAGCGCCAGCCCCGCCGCCCAGGAGAAGGCCATCAGCCCGGCCGTTTCGGCGAGCGCCTTCCCGAGGAGGCGCCGGCGCGTGTGGCCGATCGCCAGGAGAATCGCGAACTCGTCCAGACGCTGCGCGAAGAAGATGTTGTGGAGCAGCCCCACCACGCCGGAGACCACGACGATGAGGAGCCCCGAGATGAAGTTGAAGATGAGGACAATCCGGTCGAACGCCTCGGAAACCTCCTCGACCGCGCGTTCCCGGTCCCAGGGTTTGACGTCCGGAAGCGTCCGCAGAAAGGCGTTGAGCTCCGCGAGCCGCCCCGGGCGCGCGACCACGATGAGCCGCTCCCAGAGCTTGGCGGAAAAGGGATAAAGAAGCGGGTTGTCCAGATACTCGAACGAGGCCAGCCCCAGGGGCGTCGGCCCCTCGAGAATCCCCACCACGCGGAACCGTCCGGGCATCCAGTCGTCCTCCGTCACCTCCATTCCGAACTCGGCGCCGAGGGTCCACCCGTTGGCCTTCATCAGATTCTCGTGGAGCGCCACCTCGCTCGTGCCCGGTCGCGGAAGGCTTCCTTCCTTGAGGCGGTTGCCGGCGCGGGCCAGGAGGAACTCCGCTTCCTCCCGCCGCACGGCCCGCAGGTGGTACGGGACGGGACCGATGAGCGTGCGCACCCGCGCGAAGCAGTTGCGGGAGTCGATCAGGCGCTCGACGGCCGGATGCGCCTCGAGCGCGGCGCGCGTGGAAGCGGAAATCCGCGTGTCCCGCCGGGGAAAAAGGACCGTCCAGTGATCGAACTCCCGCGTGTAGGCGAGGGCGGATTCTTTGAGGCCGCCGAGGGCGGTCAGGATCGCCACGACAAGCATGACGACGAAGGCCAGGATGATGAAAAGAGGCAGGATCCGGCGGAGGTTCCGGCGGCCGTACGTCCAGGGGGAAAGAGGATCCATGCGAATCCCGCTCCCTCAATATTTGTCGGGCGCGATCCGCCGCAGCGCCTCGAGCGCCAGAAGCCCCTCGTACCAGCTGCCCTCTTTCATGAGCGCGACGAGCGCGCCTTCGGCCTCCGGCCGCCGGAGAAATCCCAGCCCTTCCGCCGCCCGGTAACGCACGAAGAACTCCCGGTCGCGGAGGCGTTCCAGGAGCCGGGGGAGGGCCCGCGGGTCGCCCGTCTTGCCGAGCGCCGCGCAGGCCCAGAGGCGCACGCGCAGGTCGGGGTCGTCGGCCGCCCGAAGGAGCGCCTCGACGAGCGCCGCGTGTCCTTCCTTCAGCCGGAACGCGCGGTAGGCCGCCTCGTGGCGGAGGGCGGCGGAGGGATGAGCCAGCGCCTCGGCGATCCGGCCGGGGGAAGGACGGTCGCGGAGTTCCCGCAGGCGGTCCAGATCGTCCCGGGCGCGCGCGTCGCCCCACACCATGAGCCCCGCGGTCGAAAGAAGACACGCCAGGATCGCCGCGGAAGCCGCCCGGCGGCTCATCGCCCGGTACAGGATCGCGACGAACGGGCAGCACACGCCGACGAACGCGGCCGCCGCCACGAGCGGCCCCGCGTGATAGACCGCCCGCCACCCGAGTCCCGCGGCCTCCCGGAGGGTCCCGCCGCGGAACGTTTCGCGGCTCAGGCGGTCGAGCGCCTCGGCGAGCGACCGGCGGTCGGAGGCGCAGGGGACGAAGACGTCTCCGGAGCGGACCCCCTCGGGGACGGCTTCGACGTCGTACGGAACGCCCTCGGGGACGGGAACGAAGCCGAGCGTCCGAAAGGTCGGCGCGCGGGCGTCCGTCACGCGCGCCAGGCGCACGGCGCGGGCGGGCCGGGAGGGATCGAGGGAAAAGAACTCCTTGAGGGGATCGGCCGCGTAGAGCGTATGCCGGTAGTAGGCGCGGGCGAGCGCGCGGCCCGGGGCGTGGCCCAGAAGCGCGCGGTCGCGGAAGAGCGCCAGCCGGTCGAGGAGTTCCCGGGCGTCCACGGGGCGCGGGACGAGCGCGGCGGCCAGTCCGAGGGCCAGGACCGTCCCGAGGACGGCGGTGCGGCGCGGCCCGCGGGGGCCCTCGCGGACGCGCTCGCGGCGCGCGCCCCAGACGAGCGTATACCCCGCGTGCGCTCCGAGCGGAACGAGCAGCGCGAGCGGCACGGCGGCCACGGAAACGAAGGGGAAAAAGGCGGCCGAGAGAAAGATCGCCAGGAAGAGGAACGAAACCTGCGCCAGCCGCGCGGCCGCGAGCCAGATCTCGCCCGCCAGAAGCGCCGCCGCGTGGACGAGTCCGGCGAAGAAGCCGAGGGGGAATCCGAAGAGGAAGGCGACTCCGGCGAAAAAGAGCGGTCCCGCGGAGGAAAGCTCCGCCGGCGGGGGAAGAGGGATGGCGCCCACGGCTTCGAGCGCGCGCGAGCGCGCGGCGATCTCGCCGAAGGCGCGGATCGAGGGGGCCAGCGACGCCGCCGCGGCGGCCAGAAGCGCGCCGGCCAGGGCTCCCAGCCCGGAGGCCGTCGCCCAGGCGAAGCCGGCGGCGATCGCCCCGGGATCGGTTCCGAACGCGGCCAGCGGCGCGCGCAGGCGGTCGGCGTCGAAGTCCTCCGGGCGGCGTCCCCGGAGGCGCCCCGTGAGGAAGTCGGCCAGCTGTCCCTGCCGGAAGGCCACGAGCCGACCGGCCTTGCGGCGCGTCCACGGGGCCGCGATGGCCGACGGGCGCAGGGAGAGCGCGCCGTCGGGTTCCCGGGCCACGCGCACCCGCCAGGGAGCGGCGTTCGGGTTGACCGACAGGAGCGCCCCTCCCGCGACGCCCCAGGCTTTGCCTCCGGGCTCGCGGGCCGCCCCGCCGCCGACGGCGCGGGCGAATTCCCGCAGGAACCGTTCCAGTTCCTCGTCGGTGCCGCCGAATTCGATCCGGCCGGGGGCGCTCATGGAAGAGGGCGGATTATAGCAGAGCGCCCGCCCTTGAGTCATCCGGCCCGGCGGTCTATGATCGCGGCGTGGCCCCGAGAGCGGCGGTTCTGATCCTCCTGGGCGCGACGTGGCCCGCAGCCACCGGGGAAGACGCTCCGGCCGGGATCGAATTCCGGCTGCAGTACCTGCCCGTCCACGGTCGCCGCGCGGACACGCTCACGTACGACTTCGACGGAGACGGTCGCGGGGACGTCTTCAACTCGTCCGTCCACTTCGACGCCGAGCCGCCGGAGCGGTGGGCGGCGCTGCACCTTCAGCGCGAGGGCTCCTATGGGGAGACCCCGGACTTTCTCTGGCCCCTGAGCGACCGGGCGTGCGCGCTCGTTTTCGGGGACTTCCTCCCGGGGGGGGGCGTCGAGGTCGGCTTCATCGCCGAAGACGGCGTTTATGTCTACCCGTGGACACCGAAGGGGCCCGCCGAGGTTCCCCTGAAGCTTATCCACACGCGGACGTTTTACCGTTCGCCGTCGCCCCGGCAGATTTCGGTCTGGCATTGGGTCACGGACCTGGACCGGGACGGAAAACACGACCTCGTGGTGCCGGTCGAGGACGGCTATCGCGTGTACTTTCAGACGGCGCCCGGCGTTTTCGGGCGGGTGGCGAGGCTCGAGGCGGACCTGGCCGCCGGCGCGCCGCGGGCGCTGGGAACGGCCCGGTACGCGGAACGGATCGAGGTGTCGCCCTCCCTCTTCGTCGCGACGGCGGAGCTGCCCCGCCTGGAGGCGGTGGACATCAACGGGGACGGGCTGAGCGATCTCGTGCTGGTGCGGGGGGACACGATCACCTACTTCCTCCAGAAGGAACCGGGGGTGTTCCCGTCGCAGCGGCCGTACCGGATTTCCTACGCGGTGCCGACGCTCCGGGACGAGCCGCGCAAGGACAGCGTGAACCTTTCGCTCATCCGGTTCGTGGACATCGACCGGGACGGGATGGCGGACCTCGTGGTCACGAAGATTCAGGGGACGCTGGGGCTCTGGGAGAGCATCCGCACGAGCATTTATCTGCATCTCGGGACGGGGAAGGGGAACTTCCTTCCGGACCGCCGGATCGCGATCGACGGCGTCTCGATCGATCCGGAGTTCGTGGACATGGACCTGGACGGCAAGCTCGACTGCGTGACGTCGCGGCTGCGGACGGACCTCATGAAGAAGGCGGTGGAGGCGTTCGTCCTGGGGGACGTGCCGATCACGTACGAGGTGTTTCAGTTCGATCCCGAGCGGCGCTCGTTTCTGCCGGACCCGGTGTACGAGAAGCAGATCCTGGTCCGCCGCGCCGATCTCGACAAGACGGGGGCCGGGGCGGTGCCGCTGGTGTTCGTGCGCGGGGACTTGTCGGGGGACGGCCGGCCGGACATGGTGGCGGTGGATCCGAAGACGGCGGAGCTTCGGATCCATCCGGGGGTGGTGCGGGAGACTCCGGCCGGCCGGCGGATCGGATTCGACGGGACGGCTCACTGGACGATCAGCCTGGAACGCGCGCCGAAGTCGCTTCACGTCCTGGACGTCAACAGCGACGGCCTGAACGACATTCTGCTGTACCACGCGGGGGCGCTGGGGCTGGTTCTTTCGCGCCGGCGCTGAGAGAAAGGCCCCCCGGTCTTGGCCGCGGGGAACGACCGGAAACGGGGCTCGACGGGGTGGCGACGCCCGGGGCTACCGCTCTTCGGCGTCCTGCTCCCCCTCCTCTTCAGGGCCGGCGTCCGGGGATCCGCCCATGCCCGGCCCGGGCGTGACCTCTTCGAGGACCGACTCCTCCACGTAGATCGGCGCGCGCATCTGGACGGCCAGCGCGATCGCGTCGCTGGGGCGCGAATCGATCTCGACCGTCTTGCCGTTTCGCCGGAGGATGAGCTTGGCGTAGAAGGTGCGGTCCCGAAGTTCCGTGACCACGATGCGTTCGAGCTTGGAATCCAGTCCGTGGATGACGTTTTCGAGAAGGTCGTGGGTCATGGGGCGGGGGGTCTTCTTGCCTTTGAGGTTCCGATCGATGGCCACGGCCTCCCAGATTCCGATGACGATGGGAAAGGCGCGCTCTCCGTTGACCTCCTTGAGGACGATGACCTGTTCGTCGCTGGTTTCGCTGATGATGATGCGGGCCAGTTCCATCGGCACCACGGCGGCGTCCTCGCGAAAGCGGATTGACATCATTATAGCGTCCCGTCTTCTCCCGTACAGGCCCAATTTCTCCGCCGGCCGCGAACCCCGGCGGCGCCCGCGACGGTCTAAGGTGAGAGGATATTCCGGATGCGGTGTTCTCTCGGGAGGAGCCTGGCCGATGCGATGGTTGCTGGCGGCGGCGTGCTGGGGGACCGTGGGGGCGGCGACCGGGAGCGTCCAGGAACCGGCCCGCACGGATCCTTCGAAGGACGAGCTGGCCGTGGTCGGAATGCTGGCCTTGGGGATGTTCGAGGAGGCGCGCCGGGAAAACCGCGTTCCTCCGGACGTATGGGGGGCGGCGGCGGAGGCCGCAGGCGCCTTCCAGGCCGGGGACGCGGCGCGGGCGTATCGATCCGCCCTTCGCGCGGTTCACCGGCTCCGGGGGCTTCGGGTGGACGAAGCGATCGACGAAGCGATCGACCTTAACGTCGTGCTCGACCGGGCGCTGGCGGAACCGGGGGAATCCGTGCGGGTCCGTCCGGAAGGGCCGAAGATCGCCGCGACGAGCCTCGAGGTGACGCTTCTGGACGGGGCGGGCCGTGTGCTCAAGCCTCTGGGGGAACTCGGCGGGGAAGGGGCCCCGCGCCCTCGGGAACTTGCGATTCCCTGCCGTGCCCTGAAGGCGGGACTCTTCGAGGCGGCTTATCGCCTGAAGGCTCGCGACGGACGGATTCTCGCGGAGGGGCGCCGGCGGTTCCGCATCGTTCCGGGCATTGCCGAGAGGATCGGTCGGCTGCGGAAGCTCGTGGACAGGATGTCCGCTGATCCCCGGGTGTCGGCGGACGTCCGGCGGCGGACGGCGATCGAGAGCGTGACCTGGAAACTCGAGGTTCTGGAGCGCGCCCGGCGGGAGTTCGTCGGGACGCTCGTTCAATCCCTGCGGCCGATGACCGCGCTTCTGGTCCGTTGGGCGGGACAGGGAGATGTCGATTGGGAAACGGATCCGGTCGATCCCGAGCGGGATATGCCGGATCTGGAGGCGATGGCGAAGGCCCTGGAGGCGGGAAAGGATCCCCTGGCCGGGCGCGCGGGGGATTTGCGTCTGGCGTATCGGTCGCCGGTGGACGGAACGCTCCAGCCGTTTCGGGTTTTCGTTCCGTCGGGAGGCGTGTCCGGCTCTCCGCGTCCGGCCGTGGTGGCGCTTCACGGCGCCGGATGCGACGAGAACACGTATTTCGACCGGTATCCCGAGCCGCGCGGCGGGGGAAATCTTTTCAAGAAACTGGGTCAGGAGCGGGGATACGTGCTGGTTTGTCCCCGGGGGCGCGGGCCGATGGCGGGATACGAAGGAAACGGGGGAAGGGACGTCCTCGACGTCGTCGAGCGCGTGAAGCTTCTTTGGGGAGCGGCTTCGGAGCCGGTGTTCTTGACCGGACACTCGATGGGGGCGCACGGAACCTGGATCCTGGGGACGCGTCATCCGGATCTCTTCGCGGCGGCGGCGCCCGTGGCGGGGATTCCGCCGGATCCTTCGGCGGTGCCGCTGGAACGGGCGGTTTCGCTGCCGGTGCTCTTCGTCGCGGCCGCGCGGGATCGGGGGGTGCCTGTCGAACGAGCCCGAGAGTGGGCCCGCCGGGCCCAGCGGGTCCTGAAACGGCTGCGTTACGTCGAGTACCCGGACGACGACCACTATTCCATCGGCGTCAACTCCCTGCCGGCCGTTTTCGATTTTTTCGACGTGTGCCGGAAGCCGGGGAAGTAGCGGGTGGGTCTTTTTTGCGCGACGCGGCCATTGACGCCTCATGCTCCGGAGGGCTAGAATTTCCTGACGCATGTCCAACTACGAAACGGTCTTCCTGGCGATCGCCTCCAAGAACCGTTTCCTGACGCACGAAGACGCCGCCCAGTGCCTGGCCGAGTTCCGCGGGCAGGCGGAAGGGGCCCGACGGACGATCGAGGAAATCGTCTCGGAGCGGGGTCTTCTGACGGCCGAGCAGATCCGGATCCTGGGGGAGGCCGCCCGCAAGGTGACGACGCGCCGGACGGCGGCGGCGTCTCCGCCGCCCGCCTCCGCGGCGCCCCGGGATCCGCAGGAGCCGATTCCCGGCATCCGGATCACGGGCAAGCTCGGGGTCGGCGGAACCGCCACCGTTTTCCTGGCCGAGGAAGCGGCGGCCCGCCGCTCCGTGGCCCTGAAGGTCCTTCACCCCTCGCTCGCCCGGGATGAAAAGGCCGCGCGGCGTTTCCGGCGCGAGGCGGAGCTGCTCGTCGAGTTCGATCATCCCAATCTCGTCAAGGGCTACGCGCAGGGGCTCATGGGGCCGCTGCCGTACCTCGTCATGGAGTTTCTGGAGGGCGAGACGGCGCAGGAGGCGCTGGACCGCGAGAAGAAATTTTCCGAGGCGCGCGCGCTCGAGATCATTTTGGAGGCCGCGCAGGCCATCGATTACATTCAGTCGCGGGGCTACGTCCACCGGGACATCAAGCCCGGCAACATCTTTCTTTGCAAGGACGGCCGCGTGAAGGTTCTGGATCTGGGCTTCGCGCAGCCCATGGGGAGCGGCTCGGGAGGGGAGGAGGAAACCACCAGCGGCACCGTCCAGTACATGAGCCCCGAACAGGCGCGCGGGCAGAACGACCTGGACGTCCGGGCGGATATCTATTCGCTGGGAGCGACGCTGTATCACATGGTCATGGGGGAACTTCCCTTCACGGGCGCCGATTCGCTCGAGGTCATGGCCAAGCAGGTCATGGAGGCCCTCAATTCGAGCGAGATCAAGAACCGCCGTCTCTCCCGGCACATGCATTACTTCATCGAGCGGATGATGTCCAAGGACAAGGACCTGCGGTACGCCACGCCGCGGGAGCTCGTCGACGACATCCGCGAGCAGATCGAAGGCTTCCGTTCCCTCGAGTACCGGCCGGAGGAGCAGGACACCGCGGTGGGACGGTTCATGGGGCAGGATCCCGCGGGCCGTCCGCCGGCGGATCCCCATGCGACCACCCGCCGGCTGGGCCGGGTGACGACCCGCCGGATCTCGAAGCTGGACGAGATCACGCGACGATTCCGCAAGAAGTGACGGCCGGGGCGCCATGGCGGGAGCGGGATCTCAGGACAGCGCGCGCCGGGCCGGCGACACGACCCTCTTCCGGGTCGCGCGCGACGTCGGTTTCAACGCCCGGGTGGAGCCCTTCTGGCGCACGTTCGAACGCCTGAAATCGCGCATGGGATTCTTCGAGCGCCGGAGGGAGCGGCGGCGCCTCGAGCGGATCGTCGCGGGCGTCCGCCGGGGCTTGAAGGAAGCCGGGGCCGATCCCCAGGGGTGGGACGCGCGGGAGGGGGAGTGCGTGTGCAACCTGCGCGTGGCCCGCATGGGGCTCGTCAAGGAGTTCAAGACCTACGTCCGCGGGGCCGCCGAAGGCGCCCAAGCGGGAGACCCCTGGCCGCATCTTTTCGCGCTGCGGGACCGCCCGTGCCTGCTCATCCCCGTGGAATTCGCCCGTCCCCTGTCGGTCTCCCCGGGCGGGGGCGAGGAGCCGTTTCCCGTGGCCAGCTCGCTTCGCGCCCGCGCCGAGCTCGAGGAGATCAACGCGCGGCTGCGGATCGACGAGACCTTCGCGATCCGCAAGATGGTGGACTACCTGGACGCGACGGAGCGGGACATCGCGATCTACGAGTCCCGCTTCGGGACGTCGGAAGGATTCTGGCCGAAGTTCACGTTCGTGCTCCTGCGCAAGCTCTGCGAGGCGAGCGCGGCGCACCGGCTGCCGGTCCTTTTCGCCTGACGCGCTCAGAGGATCAGCATCGCGTCCCCGTAGCTGAAGAAGCGGTAGCGCTCGCGCACCGCCTCCTCGTAGGCGGCCAGGACCAGGTCGCGTCCCGCGAAGGCGCAGACGAGCATGAGCAGCGTGCTTCGGGGCAGGTGGAAGTTGGTCAGGAGCGCCTTGACCGCCTTGAACTCGAAGGGCGGGCGGATGAAGAGGTCCGTCCAGCCGGAGGTGCGGCCCGTCCGCGCCCAGGTTTCCAGGGCCCGGCAGGTGGTGGTGCCCACCGCCGCCACGGGTCCTTCGGGGGGCTCGGGGATCTCGAAGTACTCGGCTTCCATCCGATGATCCTCGATCTCTTCGACCTTGACGGGCTTGAAGGTGCCCACGCCGACGTGCAGGGTGATGCGGCGGGTCCGGAGTTGCGCGAGGATTTCGGGGGTGAAATGAAGCCCCGCGGTGGGCGCGGCGATGGAGCCTTCCTTTGTGGCGAAGACGGTCTGGTAGCGTTCCCAGTCGCGGGGTTCCGCGGCGCGCCGGATGTAGGGGGGAAGCGGCGGGCGTCCCAGCCGGGCGAGGTCCGGCTCTTCGTCGAATTCGAGGACCCAGCGGTCGCCTTCCTTTTCGGCGATCCGCGCCCAGGAGCGCTCCTCCACCCGCAGGCGCTCGCCCGGCCGGAGCTTGCCGCCCGCGTCCAGGAGCGCCGTCCAGCGCCGTTCCCCGAGGCGCCGCACCAGGAGCGCCTCGACCCGTCCTCCCGTCTCGCGCAGGAGGGGCAGGCGGGCGGGGATCACGCGGGTGTCGTTGAGGTAGACGGTTTCGTCCCTGAGGTACGAGACGATGTCGGGGAACGTCCGGTGTTCCCAGCGGCCGGCGGCGCGGTGGAGCACCATGAGCCGGGAAGCGTCCCGGCGGGGCAGGGGCTCCTGGGCGATGAGCTCCGGAGGGAGCGCGTAGGTGAAGTCGGTGACTTTCATTCCGGCCTTTCCCGGGGTATTATAGTGAGGCTCTTTCCGGAGGGAGAATCTTCATGCGCTGGGTGATCGCTTTCGCACTGGCCGCTCAGGCCGCCGCCGGGGATTCCGCCACGATCAACGTGGATTCCAACCTGGAACTCGAGGTCGTCGTGCGGGACGGGAGCGGGGAGACGACCCGTCTGCTTTCCCTGGCGCGCCGGGAGCGCTTCCGGCAGGAGGTGCTCGAGGCGGAAGGGGATCGGCCGCGCGTCGTGCGGGTGAAGGTGCTGGGCTCGACGCTGCAGCGCAGCGGCACCGACCTGCCGCTCGAGGTGAAGCCGACGAAGCTCGCCGACCGCACGTTCGTGGCCACGCGCGGGGCGCAGGGCTGGACCGCCGTGGACGTCGAGGGCGGCGCCGCTCCCCCCGAGGGGATCGCCCTGGGCGCATGGAACGAATGGCGGGCGCTTGTCCCGAAACGGGACTTCAAGGCGGGCGACCAGTGGACGCTCCGGGAGGCGGAGGTCGCGGCGGTTCTTTTCCCGGCGAATCTCCGGGAGGGAAGCGGAACGATCTCCTGCTCCTGCGAATCGCGGGAAGGCAACCGGGCGTCGATTCTTTTCCGCGGGAAGGTGAGCGGCCGGGGCAAGGACGATTCGGCCGTGACGCTCACGATCAACGTGGGGCGCCTGATTCTCGTGGACGGGAAGCCCTCGCTCCTTTCGGTTTCCGGCACGCTGGAGTCCACGCTCGACGTGGTGGACGTGTACCGCAAGCCCAACGAGAACGAGGAGGAGCGCCGGAAGGTGGGCGAGGTCACCGTGCGCAGCCGGAAGCTCGAGGTGACCTTCGAGTTCCAGTAAGGGCGCGCCCCCGTTCAGGCGACCACGCGGAAGGCCGCGGCGGTTTCGACGCCGGCGTTGAGGGGCACCCGTCCCACGCGCCGACCGATCCGGCAGACGAGTTCGTAGGGGATCGTCCCGGCGCGTCGGGCCACCTCTTCGGCCCGGAGTCCCGGTCCGATCAGCGTCACTTCATCTCCCACGCGGATGTCGGGGACGTCCCCCACGTCGAGCATGACGTAGTCCATCGTGACGGTTCCCACGAGGGGCACGCGCCGGCCGCGGACGAGGGCCTCCGCGCGGTTGGAAAGCGCATAGGGGAGGCCGTCGTTGTAGCCGATGGGGCAGGTGGCGATGCGGGTGGCGTGGGGGGTGCGGTGGCGGCCGTCGTAACCGACGGGGGCGCCGGCGGGCACGCCCTTGAGGTAGGCGACCTGGGTTTTCAGCGTGAGCACGGGGTCGAGGCTGAGGCCCAGGCGGGCCAGGGGTCCCGGGTCGATGCCGTAGAGGGCGATGCCGGGGCGGACCATGTCGAAATGGGACTCGGGGCAGGAAAAAAGGCCCACGGAGTTGGCCGCGTGGAGGAGGGGGGGCTCGATGCCGTCGCGGGCCAGTTCGTCGGCCACGGCGCGGAAGAGGTCGAGCTGCTCGCGCGTCACGTCGGGGTCGTGGGCGGAAGCCAGGTGCGTGGAGAGTCCTTCGAGCTGCAGAAGCGGCCGGTCGAGGATGGCGCGGGCGATGTCGAGGGCGCGGCCGGGCGAGGCGCCCAGGCGGGCCATGCCGGTATCGATCTTGAGGTGGACGCGCAGAGGGCGCCCGCGGCGTCGGGTTTCCTCGTCCAGGAGGGGCAGGAGGTCGGCGGAGTGGAGGGTGACGGAGACGTCGTGCTGGACGACCTTGGGGATTTCCTCCTCGACGATGGCGCCGAGGATGAGGATAGGGCCGGCGATGCCGGCCTCGCGGAGCTGGAGGGCTTCGGTGGAATCGCCCACGCCGATCATTTCGCAGCCGGCGTCGAGCGCGGTCCAGGCCACGGGGACGGCGCCGTGGCCGTAGGCGTCGGCCTTGAGGACGGCGAGAATGCGGGTGCGGGGGCCGACGGCGCGGCGGACGGCGGCGACGTTGCGGCGCAGCGCCGCCAGGTCGATTTCGGCCCAGGCCCGGTAGCCCTTCATGGCGTGACGCGCGCGAAGGGTCCGGCCCCGGGCGGCCGGCGGGCCGGCCGTCCGGGGCCTGCGTTCCCCTCTGTTCCGCGCCCTCTCTCCACTCCGGAGGAAAAGGGGAGGAAGGGGACCGGCGGGCGCCTATCGCCCGTTGCCTTTCCCCCTCTCGTCCTGCCCTCCCAATTTTTCGCGCGCCTTGAGCTCCGCCTCCGTGGGCCGGAGGTAAAGCGGCGCCAGGGTCGCCGCGTCGTGGCGCAGGCCGGCGGCGTACCGGCGTCTCCCGAGGAGCGCGATGCGTTCGGGCCGCGGGTCCCAGAGGTCCCGCGGGGCCCGGACCGCGTCGCGGAAGAGCGCGCCGTACGCGTCGAGCGCGTCCCCGAGGACGAAGGCCCCGGGGGGCACGCGCGCGGCGAAGACGGCGGGCTTCTCCGCGAGGTAGTCGGTGACGCGGCGGCCCTCCTCGTAGAGGGCGCCGTAGATCTGGTCCCACTTGGCGTCGAGCGCCGGGACGACGAGGCGGGCGTGTCCGAGCGCCGCGTCGGCCAGGGCGTCGAGGGACGGGACGCCGATGACGGGCCGGCCGAGCGCGAGGGCCAGGCCCTTGGCGGCGGCCAGGCCCACCCGGAGGCCCGTGTAGGATCCGGGGCCCACGTCGCAGGCGACGAGGTCGATGGCCGCGGGCGGAAGGCCCGCTTCCTCGAGGAGCGCCCGGATCGCGGGAGCGATCTCGCGGCCGTGCACCATCCCCTTTTCAAAGAGCCGGACCCCCAGGACCCGCTCCTCCTCGAGGAGGGCCACGCCCCCTCTCGTCCCGGAGCTTTCGATCCCGAGGACGCGCATCCGACATCGGGAAGTATACGCGGCGGGAGCGGGAAGGTCAAGTCATAATTTATAAATCGTAACTTACGAAATCGGTCCGCGTCCGGGGCGCACCGGGCTCTTGCCCTGCGGGCGGGGGTCTGTTATACCGGGGGCCCCATGAAGCTCTCGCGGATCCGCAAGCTCACCTGGAAACTCCTGGCCGTCTACGCCCTCGTCGTCGTCATGGTCGCCGCCGCCGATCCTTCGCCCGAAAAATGGAGGCGCTGGAATTTCGCCGTGGGCGTCGCCCTCCTGGGGGTCTGCATCTGGATCCGTCTCTGGGCCGCCGGACACCTCGTCAAGAACAAGGTCCTCACCGTCACCGGCCCCTATGCCTACGTCAAAAACCCCCTCTACATCGGAACCTTCCTCGGCATGGTCGGCTTCGCCTTCGTCGCCATGGGCGACCCTTCTCAGGAAACCTGGTATCTGCGCCATCTGAATTGGATCCTCCTGGCCGTGGGAATCGCCGTCTTCGTCGCCTACTACGTCCCCTACAAGAAGCGCCGCGAGGGCGACCGGCTCCGCGAAATCTTCGGAGAGGCCTGGGATCACTACGACCGCTCCGTTCCCGACTACATCCCGCGCCTGCGCCGCTACGAGCGCGCCGTCGACCGCCCCTGGAGCTGGCGCACCGCCTGCGAAAACAGCGAACAGTGGACCCCCCTGGCCGTGGCCGCGGGGCTCGCGGCGGTGATCTGGAACCGATGGCTGATCGACCTCTTTACGACCCTGATCGGGTGACCCCCCGCGTTCTGCGGGACAAGGGCGGGTTCCTCTCGCCCGTCGTCTCCCTCGTTTCCCACGAGGGCCGCCCCGCCGTCCTCAAGGACTACCGCGCCCGCAACCCCATCACCCGCCACGTGCTCGGACCCGTGCTCGCCCGGCGCGAGTTCGCCATCCTCCGGCACCTCGAGGGCATCCCCGGCATCCCCCGCGCCTACGCCGTGGTGGACGGCCGCGCGCTCCTCCTCGAGTACGTCCCCGGACGCACGATCAACAAGTTCCGCCCCGGGGACCTCCCGGATCTCGTCTTCGAGCGCCTCTGCGAAACCGTCCGCGCCATGCACCGCCGCGGCGTCGTCCACCTGGATCTCCGGCAGAAGAAAAACATCGTCGTCGCCGGCGACCGGCCGTACCTTCTGGACTTCGCCAACGCCGTCCGCGGCCCCGCCGCCCGGCCGCTGCGCGCGGTCGACGAAAGCGCCCTCCTCAAGTTCAAGCGCCGGAACTTCCCGCACCTCCTCACCGAAGAGGACCGCCGGCGCCTGGACGCCCATCGTTTCTGGCGCCGCCTCTGGGTTTTCTCCCCCCGGGGCCGGAGCGTCCGCTGAACCCCGCCCGGAGACCGCCGCCGTGGCCCGCAACGTCCGCGATCTGGCCGCCCGGGTCCTCGAGGAGGCCGAACGGGGCCGCGCGTTCGTGGACGATGTTCTGGCCGCCCACCGGACGGCCGGCCTGTCCCGCCGCGACCGGGCGCTGCTGACCGCCCTCGTCTACGGCGTCACCCGCCGGCGCCGGACGCTCGACTGGCTGATCGATCGCTGCGCGGCGCGCGTGGACCCCCGCGTCCGACAGCACCTCCGGGTGGCGCTCTTTCAGATCCGCTACCTCACGCGCGTGCCCCGCCATGCCGCCGTCCACGAGGCCGTGGAGCTGGCCAAAGGGTTCGGCCGCCGGGCGGCCGGATTCGTCAACGCCGTCCTGCGGCGCGCGGCGGACCTCGAACTTCCGGATCACCTGGGGGTGCGGACCTCGCATCCGGATTGGCTCCTGGAGCGCTGGCGCCGGCGATTCTCGAGGGAAGAACTCCTCCGCATCCTCGAGGCCGACAACGCCGCCCTCCCCGTCACCGCCCGCGACCGGCGGACCGGCGCCGGGGTCGAGGTCGAAGGCGATCCCACCGAGCTTCCCGGCTGGGACGAAGGCCGCTACGTGGTGCAGGACGAAACGTCGATGAAAGCCGCACCGCTTCTGGCCCCGCGTCCCGGCGAACGTGTGCTCGACCTGGCCGCCGCTCCCGGAGGGAAGACCGCCCATCTGGCCGACCTCATGGAGGGACGCGGCCTTCTCGTCGCGGTCGATCTTCCCGGCCGCATCGAACTCGTGCGGGAAACCGTCCGGCGCCTCGGGCTCTCCCACGTCCGCCTGGTGGCGGCGGACGGAACGCGGGCGGCCTTCCGGGAACCCTTCGACGCGATCCTGCTGGACGCCCCCTGCTCCAACACCGGCGTGCTCGCCCGCCGGCCCGACGTGCGCTGGCGCCTGCGGGAAGCCGACATCGCCGGCGCCGCGGCGCTCCAGCGGCGCCTCCTCGAAAACGCCGCGCGGCTTCTCAAGCCCGGCGGACGGCTGGTCTACTCCACCTGCAGTCTGGAGCCCGAAGAGAACCGCGTGGACGTTCCCGGACTCCGCGTCCTTCACGAGGAGTGGATCCTGCCGACGGAACGGGCGTCGGGCGGGTACATGGCGCTGGCCGTCCGGGAAGGGACTTAAGCGCCGCCTCCGAGCAGGTCGTGGAGGCGGAAGGCGTGGTGGACCGCCGACTCCATCTCGTCGGGCCGGTGGATGAGGTCTTCCGTCCGCAGCCGGAACAGAGCGCGGGAGTCGCCGCGCGGGGAGATCTTCAGCCGGAAGTCGCGCACGCCGGGGAGACGCGAGAGGACGACGAGGCTTTCGACCAGCGGCGAAGGGGCGGCGCTTTCGGGAGCGCCGTCCGTCAGAAGCTCCCGGATCGTCGCCGCGGCGGCCGCGTCCGCGTAGATATCCGCCGCCTCGTCGACGAGCGGCTCGGCGGACGGCACGCGTCCGAGAACGCGCCAGCCTTCCGCGGCGAACGCCCAGGGCGGGCGCACCGGGCGCCGGCTCCGGAAGATCGCCCGGACGATCGGGTCCGGCCCCGGATCCAGGCGCACGGCCACCGCGTCCTCGGCGGGGAGAAAAAGGACCGCCGGCCGTCCCTCGTGGACGAGACGCAGATGCGGCGGCCCCAGGAAGGTGGATTCCATCCTCACGGAGTCGAAGCGCCCGCGAAGCCGGTCGGCCAGATCTCTGAGGCGCCGCGTCCGGTCCCGGGACCCCCGGGTCATCTCGTAAACCACCCGCACGGGGACCGCCAGGATCACCAGTCCGATCCCCACGAGCACGAACGTCTCGATCCCGTCCGGTATTTCGGGCATCCCTTTCCTTACGATCCCTCCGGCGTCCGCCGGTTACGGAATCCGCACGCTCACGACGGCCGTGTAGAGCAGTCCGCGGTCCCGCCGAGCCGACTCCAGAAGCGTGTCGAGCGACGGCCGCGGCGTGAAACTCGAACGCGTTCCGTTGGCCGTGACGGCGAGCGGGCGGCTGAAATCGATCATTCTCTCGTGCAAGTATATCCGGAGTTCCCTGGCCCCGGAGGCGGTCACCCGGATTTCGTTGGCGTCGCGCCGAATCTCCGCGCGGACCCGGACCTCGCCCGCCAGCGCGCGCCGGGTCTCCAGAACGTCGCCCTCGAAGTCCGTGAAGCGGCGCTCCACCCGTTCCGGTTCCCGGAAGGCCTCGATTTCCAGCCAGAAGGCCCGGTTGAAGAGGCGCTCGGAGGTCGCCAGACCCGCGCGGAGCGGATAGGCGTCGCGCCGGCGGGCGGACATCCAGTCCAGGACCGCGCCGTTCTCCTGGGTGAACGCTTCGTGTCCCCCTTCCGGGTATTCGCGGTAGACGAGAGGCGCTCCGAGCTCTTCGAGCCGCGCGCGGGCCTGTTTCACCCAGGCGTAGGGGAGCTTGGGGTCGCGCGCCCCGACGATCCAGGTGACGGGCGTGGCCAGGAGGTTTTCCAATCCCTCGGCCTCGACGGGCGCGTCCGGTCCCGGCGCGGTGCGCCGGAAGGCCGGTCCGCCCGAACGGGCGCAGACGGCTGCGAAGCGGTCGGGATAGGCGCAGGCGAGCTGGAAGGCGCCGTTTCCTCCCATGGAAGCCCCGTCCAGGAACACGCGGTCGGGGTCGATCGCGAAGGACGCGGCCGTTTCGCGCAGCGCGGTGAAGACGTAGGCGTGGCCCAGGAGGGACCTTCCCCATCCGCCGCGTCCGGCCGTGGGGGCCAGGACGAACCAGTCCTCGAGCCGGGCCGACTCCGGAAGCCATCGCCGCAGCGCGTCGTCCGCGGTTCCGCTCTGGCCGTGGAGGAGGACGAGGATCGGCCACCGCCGGGAGGGCGTGTAGCGCGCGGGGACGCGAAGGAGATATTCGAAGGGCGCGGCCCGGGGATGATCGGCGACGGTCTTCCGGCGCACCGTCGCGCCGGGGGCGGCGCTTTCGGAAAAGGCGGGAATGCTTTCCCGGATCGCGCGTTCGGCCTCCGCGAGGGACATCCGGATTTCCGCGCGGATCGCGGAGCGCGTCCGGGGATCCGGTTCGCGGAGGTACCGTTCCAGGGCGGATTCCTGAAGCGCCGGCAGGAGCAGAAAAAGAAGCTTCTGCGCCATCCAGCCATTGTACGCCGCGCGGTGGCGCTCCGCGGCGGTCGCGTGCTATCATGCGCCGCATGCCGTTCGACGGCGCTTTTCTCAAGACGCTCGAGGCCCTCAATCTCCTGGCCCGCAAGACGCTCGGGGGGGACGCCCGGGCGGACCGGCAGGCGCCGCGCAAGGGGGCGTCCATCGAGTTCGCCGATTACCGTCCCTACGCGCCCGGCGACGAGATCCGCTACATCGACTGGAACGTCTATGCGCGGCACGGGAGTCTGTTCGTCAAGGAGTTCTCGGCCGAGGAGAACGTCCATGTGTCGGTGCTCCTGGATGCCTCGGGTTCCATGGAGTTCGGCGGGAAATTCGAAGCCGCGCGGGAGCTGGCCGCGGCGCTCGGTTACATCGGGCTGGCCAACTACGATACCGTAAGCCTCTACGCCTTCTCTTCGGACCTCCGGGCGCTTCAGAGTTTTCTGCGGGGCAAGGGCCGGGTGTTCGATCTCCTCGGCTCGCTCGAGGGACTGTCGCCCGGGGGCGCCACGGACATGGCGGCGGCCTTCCGCGGGAGCCTGCCGCGGCTGCGGGGGCGCTCGCTGGTTCTTCTGGTGAGCGATTTCTACGATGAAGCGGGATTCCGGGAGGCGGTCCGGGCGCTTCTGGCGCGGCGCCACGAGGTTCGCCTGATCCACCTGGTGGCTCACGAGGAAGTGGCCCCGTCGGTCCGGGGACGGTACCAGCTCCTGGATCTCGAGACCGGTCGGGCGCGGGACGTCGTGGTGGAACCCGGGACCGTGGAGGCGTACCGCCGCCGGTTTTCCCGCTTCTGCCGCGAGATCGACGAATTCAGCCGCGCCCACGAGCTTCCGTGCGCGCGCGTCCTGGCCGAGGAGCCCCTGGACCGGCGGGTCATCGAGGTCCTGCGCGCGGGCGGCATCCTGGAGCACCGATGAGGTTCGATCATCCCGCGGCGCTGGGGCTTCTGGGGCTGGCGGTCCCGCTGATCGCGCTTCATCTCTATCGGGGCCGCGTGCACCGCTGGGCGGTGCCGTCGCTGCGGTTCTGGGACGAAGGGCTCCGGGAGGACGATCGCCGCACGGGGTGGCGGCGGCTGCGGCGGTGGGCGTCGCTGGCGATGGCGCTGGCGGCCCTGATCCTTTTCACGCTGGCCCTGGCGGGGCCCTCGATTCCGGGTCTCACGCGCGAGCCCGGGCGCTACGCGATCGTTGTGGACAACAGCCCCAGCATGGCGGCGCGGGAGCCGGACGGGAGAACGCGTCTGGAGCATGCTCTCGAGCGTGCGCGCGAGTTTCTGCGCCGCCGCGGATCGGGCGACGAGGCGGCGGTCTTCGATCGGACCGGGCTGCGCCTGCCGTGGACCCGGGATCTCGAACGGGCGGCCCGCGAAATGGCGGTTCCTCCGGTGGCGGATCCGGGGAGCCGCCGCACCGGGATCCGGGCCGCGCGGGCGTCGGGGGCCGACGTGACGGTCGTCTTCTTCGGCGACGCCCCTCCCGCACCGGAGCCCCCGGGGAACGGCCCGCTGCGGTTCGTGCCGGTGGGCACTCCTTTGGAGAACTCGGGCTGGATCTCCGGGGTTCTGGAACGCCGGCCCGGGGAAAAGACGCTCAACCTCCACCTCTCGGCGGCGGCTTGGGCGGACGGCCCGGTGCGCCGCACGGCGGTCCTCTCGTTCGAAGACAGGGTTCTGGAGCGGCGGGAACTGGAGATTTCTCCAGGTCGGCCGCTGGAAGTGGCCTGGACGCTCGATCCGGCGCGTCATGCCGGCGCCGGGCTCGAGGAGGGCGGCCGGGTGCGGGTGTCCTGTGAGCCGGCGGACGCTTTTCCCCTCGACGACGAGGCCTGTTTCGTCGCGCCGCCGCTGTCGCCTCCGGGGGTGGTGGTCTTTCATGGGGGCCGGCCGGACGGGTTTCTGATGAAGGCCCTCGATTCGATGCGCGAGTCGGGACTCGTGCGCGAGGTGCTGCATGCTCCGGCGGAGCGGTACGCTCTCCTGAAGGACCGGGCGGGGGAGGGGTGGATTTTCGTTTTCGATCGCGCGGCGCCGGCGGCTTTGCCCGAACGCGGCGGCGTGCTCGTCCTGGGGGCGCCGGGGGAGCGGATCGTGGAGCGGCCGGTCGTGGTGGACTGGGACCGCGAGGCGCCGCCGAACCGGCTGGTGGACTACGGGGGATTGCTCCTGCGCCGGTCGGCGGTGCTCGGCGGGACGCCGCTTCTGAGCGCGGCGGAGGGGCCGCTGGCGACCTGGTCGGCCCGAGGCGGGCGGGCGTTGGTGGAGACGGGCTTCGCGTTCGAGGACAGCGAGCCGCGTCCCGCGCTGCCGATGATGCTTTTCAACTTCGTGGAGTGGGCCTCCTGGAGGGGCTTGCGGGCGTTCCGTCCGGTCGTTCGGGTGGGGGAGCCGCTGCGCCCGGAACGGTCTTTGTGGATCGACGAAGGGGAGCTGCGGTTCGGGCACCCGGGGGGGCCACGCCGGGTGCCGGTGCGGAACGGCCGTCCGGTCGAGGCGCCGCCGGCGGAGCCCGGGTTCACGCGCGCGCAGGCGGGGGATCGCGGCGAGTGGGTGGCGGCGAATCTGTTCGACGCGGAGGAGTCGGATCTCCGCCGCGCGGGTTCCGGGGAAGCGGCCGCTCTTCCGCCGCCGGTCCCGTGGCACGGACGCGTTCCGTTCACGCCCGTGGCGGCCGCGGCGGCGATGATTCTATTGGCGCTCGAGTGGCTGCTTTTCCAGCGCGGCGTCGTTTGAGGGAGCGGCCGCGCCTTTACTTCCTTCCGCCTCCGAGGGGGAGGTCGTACCGCAGGATGAATTCTCTGGAATCGGCGCGATTCGTGGACGGGGGCATTTCGGCCAGGACCGCGCCGTCCGGGCCGATCACCCGGGCGCCGCTGGCCCAGCGGGCGGGGGTGTCGTCCTGGGCCGGCGGATCGAATTCAGGGCTGTACCGGGCCGCATGGTTGTGCAGCGCGGCGTAGACCTTGAATTCCGCGATCCAGCCGGAGGGGCCGACCCACGCCCGGCGGAAGTTGTACCAGCCCGAGACGGTGGAGCCCGTGACGTTGGCGTGAGGGGCGTAGATGAGCTGCGCGCCGTTGTCCACGAGGGCCTTGAGGTTCTCGCGATACGAACCGTCCCCGCAGGTGGCGATGCCGACCTTGACGCCTTTGACGTCGAAGACGGCGTGGACCGTCCCGGCCTCGGTGAACCCCTTTTCCTGGGTCAGGACGATCTTGGCGTGACGGCCGACGAGCTTTCCGTCCGGTCCGAGGATGACGTGGGCGTTCCAGCGTTTCCCCGCGGCGTCCTCCTCGGCGAGTCCGGCGGCGATGTAGACGCGCTTTTCGGCCGCCTTGCGGGCCAGTTCGCCGAGTTCGGGGCCGTCGAGGCGGAGCCACGTCATGTCCTTGCTGAATCGGTATCCGTTGAGGGACAGCTCCGGGAATCCGATGAAGTCCACGCCCTCCTTGCAGATCCGGTCGATGAAATAGAGATGCCGGTCGAGGTTGAGCCGCAGGTTCTTCCGATTCGCTTCGCCGTCGGGGCCGTCGGTGAAACGACATTTCATGTTGACGAGGGCGATGCGGAGCTTGCCGGGGGCGGCATCGGCCGGATTCTCCTGGGCGCCCGCCGGGAGGTCCGGCAGAGCGGGGAGCAGGAGCGCGGCCAGGACGGCGCGGAAAGCGGGTCGCATCGAACGTCCTCCCGGGAGGGGCGTCAGGCCTCCTTGGGCCCCTCCGCGTCGAAGAATTTCCGGGGCGAGGCCGGCGGCGCCGGCGCCGGGTCGAAATCGGCGTCCTCGGGAAGAGGCTTTCCTTTGGTTTCGGGGCCCATCCAGGTTCCGATGAAGCCCAGGATGTAGACGCAGACGACGACGCTGGCCGCCTGGGGCCAGCCCCATTCCTTCTTTAGGAACCCGAGCGCGAACGGGGCGGCCGCCGCGAGGATTCGGGCCGCGTTGTAGGCGAACCCGCAGCCCGTCGTGCGCAGCCGGGTCGGAAAAAGCTCGGGGAAATAGATCGTGAAGCCGGAGAAGGGGCCCAGGGTGAAGAACCCCATGATCGGCGCCAGGACCAGGGCGTATCCTTTGGCGTCCGCTCCCTGGCCGGACACCGTCCAGAAGAACAGGAGGACCGAGGCCCACGCCAGGGCGTAGGACGTGAAGAAGGCGATCCGGCGGTTGGAGCGCTCGGAGAAGATCGCCCACATATAGATGCCGAAGAAGGAGCCCAGGTTCTGAAGCAGGAACATGACGTTCTTGACCTGGTTGCGCTCGTCCACTCCGACGCCGCCCTTTTCGAGCTCGACGAGGACAAGGTCCGTGCTGAAAAACCCGACGCCCCACAGGGCGCCCACGCCGGCCGTGCCCATGAGAACGGCCGCGATCAGGTTGCGGCGCAGCACGGGATGCCGGAAGAGCTCTCCGATCTTGCCCAGCTCGCGGCCCACCGTGGCGCGCTCCTTGGCATGGACCCACTGCTCGGGCTCCTTGACCGAGCGGCGGATCCAGAGGACCAGGAGCGCCGGGGCCGCGCCCACGAAGTACACGAACCGCCAGTCCATGCCGGCCCCTTCGATGAGCCAGGTGATGGCCGCCGCGGTCATGTTGCCCACGGCGGAAAGGGCCTGGAGAAGCCCCAGCGCCATCGGCCGGGAGCGCTGAGGGAAGGTTTCGGCCACGAGGGCGGCGCCGGCGGCCCATTCTCCGCCGACCCCGAGCCCCGTCATGAATCGCATGAAGGCGTACAGGACCCAGTTGTGGACCAGGCCGCTTCCGCCCGTGAAAAGCGCGTAGATCAGGATCGTGAGGATCATCGTCTTCGTGCGTCCCAGGCGGTCGCCCAGGATGCCGAAGATGAATCCACCGGCGGCCCAGCCGATGAGGAACACGGCCGTCACGACGCTGCCCTTGTAGGCCACCTCGTCCTGGAACTTCTTGGCCTCCTCGGGCGTGAGCTTCTGGCGCTCCTCCCGCGACATGAGGAGGTCTTCCATGGAGGACTTGCGGACCAGATTGAAGAGGTTCTGGTCCATGGTGTCGAAGAGCCAGCCGAGGGCCGAGATGATGAGGACCACCCAGCAGTAGCGGTCCAGGCCCTGGTACCACTTCAGGGGGGCGCCGCCGGTTCGGTTCGTGTCGTTCACGGTTTGTCTCCGTAACCGTTGGTCTCCGCCCCCCGTGAAGGCGCGATCTTACCGGATCCCGGCGGCTTCCGGAAGGAAAACGGGCTATCCGCCGAAGAAGAAATGAAGTCCGACCCCCAGGTTCCACTGGAAGGCGTTTTCCAGATCTTCCTCGTCCACCTCGTCGATCGTGTGATCTTCCACGAAAAGGACGCCTCCTCCGAGGGTCAGCGTGAACCCTCCGCCGAGCTTCGCGTACACGGAGGCCTCGAATCCGAAGCGGAAGTGCGCCTCCTCGATCGCTTCGCTTCCGCTCTCCTCCGTCACGTCTTCGCCCACGAAGAAGAAGAGCGCCCGCGTGTCCAGGCGCATCGTCGGCGAGAGGTGCCATTCCGCTCCCGCCAGGATCGTCCACAGGTCCGCCCGCTCCTCATCCACATCGTTGCGCTCGCGTTCGCCGCCCCAGAGGTACGAGACGACGAGATACGGCTCGACGAGCCCCAGGTTCTTGCTGATGCCGGCGAGGCCTCCGAACTTCCACACTCCCTGGCCGATGCCGCCCTCTTCCCCCTCGGACACCGAACTTCCCCCGACTTCAAGCTCCGGGTCTCCCCGCTTGTCGTTGCCCGTGGGGGCCACCGCGATCGCGCCCACGATGAGCTGCGGCGACGAGGCGTCCTCCCGGAGGAGGCGCAACACGGGCGAGATCTGGAGATCTCCGAATCCCAGAGATTCCTCCTCGCTCTCGAAGGAGACTCCAAGGGCCTCTCCATCCCCTTCCAGGGTCCCCCGGAAGCGGTAGGGAATCGAAAGCTCTACCTCCAGGCCCGCCCCGATTCCTACGGCGACCCCGAGCAGCGCCTCGAAGGTCTGTTCCTCGAAGTCCGCTTCGAACACGGGGTCGTTGCGGACGTCTCCCTGGCCGCTCAGGAACTGAAGGCGCGCCGTGGCGGAGAACTGGCCGGCCTCGAGAACGTCGGTGGGGGTCAGGGCGTCGTCCTGCGCCCATGCCGCCGGGACGCCGGCCAGGAGGAAGCCGAGAACGGCCAAACCGCGCGTGCGAGTCATGTCCTGTCCCTCCCCAAGAGTAAAGCGTTCGCAGCTCAGGCGGCGGACTCCGTTTCCGTCAGAGTTTGCGCAGCAGCTCCTTCCAGCGGGCCCAGGCCTCCTGGCGGGCTTTTCGGTCGCCCTCGCGGCCGTCGGGTCCTTCGCCGGATCGCATGAAGCCGTGGCCGGCTCCGGGGTAGATCACGGCTTCGTAGGTCTTGCCGAGTTCGCGCATCGCCGCGCGGGTCTTCTCGATGCCCGCGTTGATGCGCGCGTCGTTTTCGCCGTAGAAGCCGTACACGGGGGCGTCGATGCGGCGGAGGGCTTCACGATCCTCGGGCGCGGGGCCGTAGAAGACGAACGCGGCCGCCAGCCCTGGCCGGTTCGTGGCGAACCGGAACGCCTGCCCGCCGCCCCAGCAGAATCCCGCCACGGCCACCTTGCCGTTGGAGGCGGGGAGCTTGGCCACGTAGTCGGCCGCCGCCTTGAGATCGGCGGTCACCTGGTCCGGAGGGAGCTTATAGAGCGCCTCCCGGGCGGCGTCCTGGCTCGGGAAGTCCGAGGTCTTGCCGCCCCCGGGACCCATCCCCGAAAGGAGATCCGGCGCCAGGGCGATGTATCCCGCTTCCGCCAGCTGGTCGGCCACGCCGCGGACCCAGTCGGTCAGGCCGCGGTTCTCGTGGATGACGACGACCGCCGTCGCCTTCTCTTTGACTTCAGGAAAGACGAGAAAGCCGTGCAGCGTGCGGCCGCCGTGCTCGATCCGCACCCACTCGTGATGCCGGGGGGATTTTTCCAGACGCTCGGCCGGGGGTTCCTGGCCGGCCGCCGGAAGGATCCCCCAGAGCAGAAGGCACGCCGTTCCGTATGCGCGCATGGGCGACCTCCTTCAAACACCGCCGATCATAACCCCGGACGCCGGAGTTGCAAAACCTTTCCCCCTCTGCCCATGGAACGTCTTCCGTTTCCCCGCGGGTGCAGGAGGGCTCCTTGTCGGCCGCCCCGGAGGGTGGTAAGATGACCGCGCCTATGGAACCCGTCCTCCAGGTGGCCCTCGATTTTCTCGAGCTTTCGCGCGCTCTGGGAGTGGCCCGCGAGGCGTGGAAGGGCGGGGCGACGTGGCTGGAGGCCGGCACGCCCCTCATCAAGAGCGAGGGGCTGGAGGCCATCCGGGCGCTGCGGCGCGAGTTCCCGCGGGCCTACCTCATCGCGGACCTCAAGACCCTGGACGCCGGGCGGGCGGAGTTCGAGGCGGCCGCCAAGGCGGGAGCCAATTGCGCCACCGTCTGCGTCACCGACAGCGACGCCACGGTCCTCGAGTGCATCGAGGCCGGGCGCAACTACGGCATCGACGTCTGCGTGGATCTCTTGGCGCTGCGGGCCCGGGAGGCGGTGGAGCTGTGCCGCAAGCTCGAGGAATGGGGGGCTCATCACGTCTGCCTGCACCTTCCGATCGACGACCAGATGCGCGGGCGGGCGGTCACCGGGGAGCTGCGCGCGCTGCGACCCCACGTGCGGATTCCCATCGCGGTGGCCGGCGGGATCAACAGCGAAACGGCGGCGGAGGTCGTCAAGGCCGGGGCGGACATCGTCATCGTCGGCGGCGCGATCACCAAGAGCGCCGACGCGGAAGGGGCCACCCGGACCCTGCTTCGGGCCATGCGGGAAGGGATCTCGATCGCCACGGATCTCTACAAGCGCGGGGGAACCGAGGAGGAAATCCGCCGCATCCTCGAGAAGGTTTCCACGCCCAACCTTTCGGACGCCATGCACCGCTCCGGAGATCTTCCGGGGCTTCAGTGCATCACCCCCGGCAAGAAGCTTGTGGGTCCGGCCGTGACCGTGCGGGCCTACCCGGGGGACTGGGCCAAGCCCGTCGAGGCCATCGACCAGGCCCGGCCCGGGGACGTCATCGTGATCGACGCCGGCGGCGTGGGCCCGGCGCTCTGGGGGGAGCTCGCCAGCGAGTCCTGCCTTCAGCGCAAGGTGGCCGGGGTGGTCATCGACGGGGCGATTCGGGACGTCGATTCGATCCGCGCGATCGGCTTTCCGGCCCACGCGAAGCTCGTCACGCCCACCGCGGGCGAGCCCCGGGGGTTTGGGGAGATCAACGTGACGATCAAGGTCGGCGGCGTGCCCGTCTCGCCCGGGGACTGGATCGTGGGGGACGAGTCGGGGGTGGTGCGGATTCCCCGGGCCCGCGCGGTGGAAGTGGCCAACCGGGCGATGGACGTCCTGGAGCACGAAAACCGCCTGCGCGAGGAGATCCGGCGCAAGGCGACGCTCGGGAGCGTCGCGGAGCTTCACCGGTGGGAGAAGCAAATCGTGGAGTCCCTGGGCGGCGCTCAAAACGTCGATGAAAAGGGCCCGGGGAGGCGTTAAAATAGAGAGCGTATGACCTGCGAGAAATGCCATAAGAATCACGCCACCTACCATCTCACGGCCAAGGAGAACGGCGTGATGCGGGAGGCGCACCTGTGCGAGGAGTGCGCCCGGCAGGCGGGCGTCAACCTCAAGTTCAATTTCACGATCGGGGAGCTTCTCGGGAACCTCATGGAGCCCAAGGTTCCCAAGGCGCACCAGGTTCGCTGCCCCGAATGCGGCATCTCCTACGCGGAATTCAAGACCAAGGCCCGCCTGGGCTGCGCCCACGATTACGACGTCTTCCGGGCGGAGCTCCTGCGCCTCCTGGAGAAGATCCACGGGTCCACCACCCACGCCGGCAAGACGCCGCAGACCGTGGACGCCCAGGTGCGCCTGGAGAACGAGCTTATGCGCCTGAAGAAGGACCTCGAGTCGGTGGTCAAGAGCGAGGACTTCGAGAAGGCCGCGCAGATCCGCGACCGCATCAAGTCCCTGGAAACGGAACTCAACAAGAACCGATGAAAGTCGAGGACCTCCTGAGCCAGGCGGGGGAATGGCTCAAGGGGACGGGGCCGGAGGGCGACGTCGTGATCTCCAGCCGCGTCCGGCTCGCCCGCAATCTTCGCCGCTTTCCCTTCCTCACCGTGGCCTCGCCCGCCGTGCGGGCGGAGATCGAGCGGTTCGTCCGGCCGCGCCTCGAGAATGCGAAGCTCCCGCGGCGGCTGGCCTACTGGTCGCTCGAGGAACTTTCGCCCGTGGAGCGCCTGCTGCTCATGGAGCGGCATCTGATCAGCCGGGAACTGGCTCAGGGGGAGGGCGACCGCGGCGTGGCCGTGGGGCCGGACGAGTCGATCTCCATCATGGTCAACGAGGAGGACCACCTGCGCCTCCAGGTCATCCGGTCCGGCCTCCAGCTCGACGAGGCCTACGAGGAGATCGACCGGATGGACACCGCCCTGGAAGGCTCGCTCAACTTCGCCTTCAGCCCCCGGTTCGGCTACCTTACCGCGTGCCCCACCAACGTGGGCACCGGCCTGCGCATTTCGGTGATGCTGCACCTGCCGGCGGCGGTGCTCTCCAAACAGATGGACAAGGTCCTCCAGTCCCTCCAGCGCCTCAATTACACCGTCCGCGGCTTCTACGGAGAAGGGACCTCCCCGCTCGGGGATTTCTACCAGGTTTCCAACCAGATCACGCTGGGGAAGTCCGAACGGGACATCATCGCCGAAATGAAGAAGGTGGTCCCGGAGATCCTCAAGTTCGAGCGCGCGTGGCGCCAGCAGCTTCTGGGCAGCGAGCCCAAGCGTCTGGAAGACCGCGTGTGGCGCGCCTACGGGATCCTCAAGAACGCGCGGCGCATCTCTTCGGAAGAGGCCACCGAGCTTCTTTCCGCCCTGCGCCTGGGCGTCATCCTCAACGTGATCACCGGCATCCCCCTCAAGCTCGTCAACGAGCTGTTCGTCTTTACCCAGCCCGGCCACCTTCAGAAGGTCGAGCGCAAGATCCTCGAGCCCGACGAGCGGGACGTCGTCCGCGCCGAATTCATCCGGCGCCGCCTCGAAGGGTTCTGATCGCCGCGGCTTTTTCTCCGTCGATTCCTCGCCTCCGGCGCACACTTTCCGCGCGGAGGTTCGATGGAAGGCTCGGGCCGTCGCGGCGTGGCGCTCCTGGCGGTCCTGGGGGCGCTGGCGGTTCTGGCCCTCCTGGCGGTCGCCTTCACGACCCTCGCGGCGACGGACGCGCTCGTTTCCCAAAACGCCCTGGATGCCGCGCGCGCCCGGCTGCTCGCCGACGCGGGCGTGGAAGCCGCGGTGGCCCGGCTGCGCGGGCTCCTCGAACGCGGGGAACTGCCCGGCGAACCCGCGGTCCCTTCGTCGGGCCGGCGCCGCCTGCGCATCGAGGGACAGGAAATCGAGGTCGAAGGCCCTTCCGGACCGGGCACCTACGCGCGAAACGGAGATCTCTACGTCGTCCGCGTGCGCGACGCCCAGGGGCAGATCCACGTGAACGACGGCCTGGCGTGGGGCCCCGATCATGCGGTCAGCCGGAATCTGCGGAGAATCCTCAACGTCCTCGGCGCCCAGCCGTCCGTCCGCGTTCCCGGGCTCGGGGACAGGATCCTCGCGGCGCGGCCCGCTTCCGGATACGTCCACAAGGCGGATCTCCTGCGGGCCCTGGACGGCGACGCGGAAGCGTTCCGCCGCGTGCGCGACTTTCTCACGGTACGCGCGTGGTCCGATCCCGACGTGGTCCATCCCATCCCCCTCTCCGCCGAGGCGGTCCGTAGCTCCGGGTCTCCCGTGAGCTACGGCCGCCCCTCCGGCGGAGGCCGGCCGCTCTACCGCTACGGGCACCAGAAGAATTACCGCGGCGATGCCGTTCCGGGACCGCTCCTCTTCTTCGATCCCGGCCGCCCGGACCCGGCGCACAACGCGATCTGGGGCCGGGATTCCCTCAATCCTCAGTGGATCGAGGTCGTTTCGCGTTCTCCGGTTCATGTGAACGCCGCGCCGCGGGAAGTGCTCCTGGCGCTCCTGACGGATCTCGAAGGCGTCTTCCTCATCGAGCGCCGCCGCGCCGCCCCGGGGCCGATTCGGGGAGCCGGCGCGTCTCCCTGCCGCAGTCCGGGCGGAGCGTACGATTGGACCGCGCTTCGCTACACCTACGACGGTTCCGGCGAGGAGGGCGACGAGTGCGGGTTTCTTTACCGGACCGTTCCCTTCGTCGGTCCGGGAGGGCGTCACCGCGAAGGCATTTCCGCCGAGAAGGTCGTCGAAGAAATCCTGGCCTGCCGCGAGCGGCGCGCCTCTCCCGGGATTCCGGGTCTCCATTACGCGCAGGCTCCCTTCGGGGGGCCGTTCCGCACCTGGGCCCAGTTTCATCTTTTCGTCGACGAACTGGTTCGCGCCGGGCTGATCGCCGACCGCCGGGAGTCCTTCTTCTGGGATTACGGGCCGCGCGGCGAGCGGATCTTCGGTCCGCCGGCTCAGCTCCGCCTGGCTTCCCAGGCCGCCGGCGACGTCCTCAAGGCCAACTTCAACCCCAATCTCCACCTCAACGAGCTCAATCCCGACCGGCCTCTCTTTGCGCACGTGGATAAGACCGACCTCGTCGTGCATTCCACCGAGTTCTGCCTGACCCCGATGGGGTATTTTGAAATCGAATCCACGGGGCTCGTGCTCCGCCCGCGCGACGGGAGCGACGACGCGCTGGCGGCGTCCGACAACGAGCGGGTCGCGCGCGCCACGGTTACGGTTCAGGTGCGCCTCTTCGACGCCCTCCGGCAGACGACCCAGGGACAATTCGCGCGCGGGGAGCTTGCGCCTCGGCGCCGCGGGCCGGAAACGAACAACAACCGCGCGATCGAGATCGGGCCGGAGCCCGACAACGGACCCGCTCCGCTCGAGAACCGCTACGAGGGATATCTTCAGCTTCCGACGCTCGGATCGAACCTCCTCGGCGCGGCGGTGAAGCCGCCGGGCGCCCTCTGGACGACGCTGTCGGATCCCTCGTTTTACCCCGGGGCGCAGCCGCAGGCGCCGGGCGGACCCCATCTCGGCTCGGTGATCCATGCCCATTTTCAGCTGGATCACGCGGCGCACCATCACGCGGGGCGCGACGGGGATCCGGATCGAGCCCCGTGGGACGGGTTCCGCCTTCCCCAGGGAGCCTGGCAGACCGTCTTCGGCCGCCGCTGCTGTCTGAACCGCAACTGGGAGGATCGTACCGAGGAGTTTCCGGGGCCCTATTCGCCGGTGGAGGGCGCCCGCGCCGGGCGGTCGCGGGATCATCGTCTGGCTCGATCGTTCCGCCCGCCGCCGCCCGAGGGGGTGGAGGAGGTCGCTCCCAGCGACCTGCGGATCGACGGAGCTTACGTGGAGCGCGGATCGGCCTTCGGATACTGGATCGACGAGAGCGAAAGCTTCAACTTCAACGAGGGAACGGCCGCGTTCTGGTTCAAGCCGGCCTTCTTTCCGGAGGCCGCCGGGAAACGGCGGACGCTTCTTTCCGCCAGCCGCTACCACGCGCACGCTCCGGAGTTCATGAACCCTTCGCCCTTCGCGCTCTTCCTGACCCCTTCCCGCCCGGAAGCGGAGGATCGACCGCCGCTCTACACCGGCGGCGTGGATCGTTTCCGCCCCGCTTCGCTCCTTTTCGGCTTCGGATTCTCGACGCACACGGGCTACAACTGGGAGCTCTTGGGCCGCCAGGGACCGGAGGCGCACGCCACGGGTCACGCCTTCGTCTCCACGCCGCGCCTGGCGGCGGACGATTCCGACGCGCGCGCCGGCTTGCTCCGCGCGCATTCGTGGGTCCACATCGCGGTGACCTGGAGCATCCCGCGCCGGCGGCGGCTCGACGCGGACAGCGCCCGCATCTACGTCAATGGACGGCGCCTTCCCGGATCTGCGGGGATGGCGCATCCCTACGGAGATCCGGCGGAAGGCCAACCCTTCGAACGCACGCCGCGCTGGACGACCCATTCGCTCCAGGCGATCGTCCCCGGATCGGCGGGTCCCAAGTGGTGCAAGAACACCATCCGATTGGGCGGGGAACCCTCCGTGCTGGTCGAGCTTCCCCGAGATTCGGGGCTCTTTCCGGGAAACTACACGGCCGACGGAACGTTCGACGAGTTCTACCTCTGGATGGACCGGTCCCCCGCGTTCGGAGGCGGCCTCTGGGGGGCCCTCACGCTCTGGGCGCGGGGACGCTATTACCGGCCGGACGATGCCGACCCGGAGGATGCGCGGTTCGTCTCCGCGCCGATCGATCTGGGAGCGGTCTCGCGCCGCCGACCCCCTCCGCCGTCCGGGTCCGCCCAGGCGCGCGAATCGCCGCCGCCGGGCCGCCGGAAGCGCCTCCTGGCCGTGGCCTGGACGGAGTGGGCCGAGGACTACGACCGCGCGGGCGGCGTCCGGATGCGGCCCAGGATGTACGACCACGCCCAGGATCCTCCGGCGGAACTCCGGCCGGAGTCCGGCGCGGACGTCAACGGCCGCTCCGTCGCGTCCATGGCGGATCTGTTCGTCGAGCTGGACGGCTCCTGGAGGGGACCGTTCCGGGATCCGGCCTGGAGCCCGGTGCGCGGGACCGGAGGGAGGCCCCCGTCGATTGCCGATCCCGGCCGGGTGAGGTATGCGGTCAAGCTCAAGGCGGGCGCCGGCGCCTCGACGGGGGCGGTGCTTCTGGCTTCTCCGGTCGTGGACGACGTGACGCTTTATTTCGACGAAGAGGAACCGGAGTTCCTGAGCTGGACGAGGGAGCCATGATGCTTGCGGCGATCGCGGGGTGGCTGGCGGTGCAGGAGGCGTCCGGGGAAGCGCGCAGCGTTCTGGAAGCCCCGCTGCGCGTGGAGGAGTCCGTGGCTGGGAGCGACGCGATCAAGGTCGCTGCCGGGCTTCTCCGGATTCTTCCGAAAGGCGGGGTCGAGGCGGATTTTGCGGCGGCAGGGTCCGGCGGCCGGCGCGTCGTTTGGCGTTCGGGCGCGGCGCGGGATCCGATCTCGGCGGCCTTGGAGCTGTGGGGGATGAGGCCGGAAGAATATGAGCGCCGCTTTGCGGTGACGGTGGAATCGGAGGGGGAAGGCGGGTCGGGTGTGGTGGACGGAGAAGGGCGCCCTCGGGCTCCGGTGCACGTGCGCTGGCCGCGCGGCGTCCGCCCGGCGGTCGGGCCGGCGGATCCGGTTGCGGAATGTCTTGTCCTGCGGCTGGTGCCGCGCGAGGAGGCGTTGCGGTCGAAGGTGCGGTGCCTGCGCGCGTGGGTGGACCCGGCGACGCGGCGCCCCCGGAGAGTGGCGGTCGAGGAAGAGGGGCGCCGTCGGGTGTTCGTGGCGGGCGATTGGCGGGCCGTTCCGCCGTCGGTGGGCGGGGCGGACGAGACGGATTCCAGGAAGGAGGCGCGATGACGTACGCACTGTGGATCGTGGCGGCGTGGGCGGCGTCCGTTCAGGATCCCGAATGGACGCTGGGCGCGAGGGCGCGCAAGACCGCGGAGGGATTCGAGCTTCTGATTCGGGGATCGGGGGCGGTCGTTCGGGGAGCGGAGTCGGCGGAAGTTCGGATCCGCCGGCAGGTTCACCGCTACGACGAGGAGGCCGGAGTGCTGCGGACGGAATCGGCGGAGGAGGCGCGCGGCGGGGCGGTTTGCGCGCAGGACGGAGCCTTCGCGTATCGGGAGGCGTTCGAGGCGCCCATGGAAGTCGAGGTCGAGGCCGTCGTGAGGACGCCGGACGGCGGCGTGGCGCGGCGCGCTTCGGTTCTCGCCTGGACGGCGCCGGCGTACGCCGTGGCGGCGGCGCTTGAGGCGGACGCGCGCCGGGCGGAAGCCGCGATGGGAGGCATCGAGGGACTCCTGGACGAGCTTGAGGCGCTGGAGCCGGCGGGACCTTCGCGGGCCGCTGCGGCGCGCCGGCTGCGCGTGAAGATCGAGCGCCGCCGCGCCGAGTGGACGCCCGAGGTTTCACGGAACCTCCTTTCGGCCACCGCGGCGCTGGTGGACGGACTCATCGAAGATCTGCACACGGCGGCGGAGTCGGCGTCGGTCGGGCGACCCGCGGGCGGATTCCTCGCCCGGACGTCGGGGCGTCCGTTCTCGATCGAGGAGGCGCGGCGGCGGATCGAGCGGATCCGGGCCGTGCGCGTTCGCGAGCGGATGCTTGTCCTGGTGCGGGCGACGGCGGCGTTGCGGGAAGAGATCCGGGCCGGAGCGGCCACGGGGTGTCCCTTCCGCTGGTCGCGGATCGAGGAGGACGTGGAGCGTTCCCTTGAAGCGGCGGCGCAGGCGGATTCGGAAGGACACCTGGAGGGGCTCCTGGCGGCCACCCGGGATTTCCTGGCCGAAGCGGGCGGCGGAGGATGTCCCGAGTCGAAGAGCCCCGGAGCGGCGGAGCGGAGGCTGATCGAGCACGCGGAGGAACTGGAACGTCGATACCGCGCCGTCGGACCGTAGGCGCACCGGACTTGGTACAGTCGGCAGGGGATGGCCGGGAGCGAAACCTCGGCCATCCCCGTCTTTTTATGGCAGCGGAATCCTGAGCGTCTACTGGATCGCCGGAAGATGTATAGAAATTAGTCATGACAAGGGGCTTGGAAAATTCGTTTGTGCAAAACTTTATGGGGCAGCGTGTTACAATTGGGGCCGTGGCAAGGGGTTTGCAAGTAAACCTCTGGGAAACTCTGTAGAGGAATCGCATGCAGAGAGCGCCGATCATTTTGGCGGTGGGGGCGATCTTGCTTGTGGCGGCGGGGGCAACGCTCCTGATGCGCATGCCGGGCGGCTCTGTTCCGGAGGGAGCCAAGTCGGATCCGGTGGCTGCAACGCCGAGCGCTGCGACGTCCCCGCAGGAGCGCGCGTCCGCGCCGACGGCTCCCTCCGCGCCGGCGGCGTCTCCGGAGGCTGCGTCGGCCGCGCCCTCGAAGCCTCAGGAGGCCGCGCCCGATCCCGAAGTGGGAGACAAGCCCGATCCGCGTCTCGTCGTGCCGCCGGTCGTGGAGCCTGAGTTCGAGGTGGGGTCCAAAGCGGAGGAGCGTCCGGACTTTGTGGCCGCGCTTCAGGGGGGCGGTTACATCTTCGAGCGTTCGGGGTCGGACGGCAAGCGGGTGACCGGCGTGGTCGTGCCCGGGACGATCCTGGTGACGCGCGGTCTGGTGGAACTTTTCGGCTGCGGTCAAAGCGGCAAGGAGCACGAGACGGTGCTGCGGCTGGAGTGTGACGCCCAGTCCCTCGACCTGGCTTTGACGTCGGCGGGATTCACGCGCGGGCGGCTGCCGACGGCGCTGGGGATCGAGGATCCCGGGCAGGGCTCGCGGGTGATCGTTCTGGTGCAGTGGAAGGACAAGGATGGAAAGCTGGTAACTCACCGGTCGGAAGACTTGATCATCAGCATCCGGCGGAATGCTCCCATGCCGCGGGTGGGCTGGACCTACGTGGCCCAGTGGGCGGAAGTGCAGGATCCGACGCATCCGAAGGGAGAGAAGACGCACAAGGTCCTGGCGGCGGCCAACAGCCGGTCGTTCGTGACGACGTTCCGCGACAAGACGGCCTTGCTGGACAATCCGCTCGAAGAAGCGGTGGACGACACGCTCTTTGCCGCCAATTACATGCTTCTGCCGCCGTCGGGGACGCCGGTGAGGGTGATCTTCCGTCCGCCCACGGATGAGGAGCGTCGGGAGATCGCCGCGCTGGAGAAGGAGCTGGCCAAACAGGCCAAGGATTTCCGGCCCGACGACCGGGAGGAGAAGGAGAAGTAGGGCATGGAGGCCCTGCTGGCGACGCTGGCGGTGCATCGCCGCCGTCTGCGGGCGGCCCGGGCGCTGGACGCCGGGCTGAAGGGGGCCTTTTACGCATCTTTGGCGGCGGCGGCGGGAGTGGCCGCGGCGAGGGCGACTTCGATCGGCGTGCCGCCGGCGGCGCTCCTGGCGGTCGCGGCGGTTCCCCTGGCCTTGGCGGCGTGGGCGGCGGCGCGGACTTTTTCCCTTCGGGACTGCGCGATCGAGCTGGACCGGCGGCTGGGCTTGGAGGAGCGGCTGGCGACGGCGGTCGAGGGGGCGGGTCCGTTTCGCGAACTGCAGGGCGCGGACGCCGCGGCGGCGTTCGCGCGGGCGAAGTTTCCTCCGCGCCGGCTTCCTCGGGAGGCGCGCTTTCTGGCGGGAAGCGCGCTACTTCTGGCGGCGCTCTGGGCGATGCCCGCGGCGGGATCGGGGGGAGACGGGGCGGCGGACGACGAGGCGCTGCAACCGGTGCTCGCGGCGGAGGCCGCGCGGCTGGAGGCGATCGCGGAAGGCGGTCCGATCGAGTTCCGCGAGGTGACGGAGCTTCTGCGGCGCGGAGAGGCCCGGGCGGCCCTCGAGCGGCTGGAAGCGCTGCGCGAAAAGCTGGAGGCGCGTCTTCTGACCGAATCGGGGGGGCCCGGTCGCGAGGAGGCGCTGCGGCTCCGGGATGCGGCGGGAGCGGCGGCGGAGGCGTTGGCGGCGCGGTTGGGCCGGCTGGGACGGCGCCCGCGGGCGGCCCGGACGCCCGAGGCGGCGGCGGCGAAGCTGGAGCGTCAGCGGGTCCGCCCGGAAGGCGCCCCGACGGAGGAGGACGGCCCGGGGGCGGCCGGCGCGGCCCCCGGCCCGGCGGTTCGCATGGACAAACCGGACTGGGATCCGAAGTACGACGCGGTGATTAAGCGCTATTTCAGGAGCGTGCCATGAAGATGTGCGTGCTGGCGATCGCGGCGCTCTGCGGCGCGCCGCAGGAAAGCGAACTCGGTAAGAAGCTTCTGGAGATCTACGCGAACGCGGCGGACTGGCTGGTGAGCCAGCAGGATCCGCACGGGGCCTGGCACATGGGGCCTCCCGGGAAATCCATGCCCAGCCCGGCCTACACGGGGCTCATTCTGCACGGTCTGGCCAACGCGCCGCAGGCCCTGCGGGCCAAGTACCGTCCGGCCGTGGACCGGGCCACGGAGTTTCTGCTCTCCAAGCGGAACGCGGACGGGTCGTTCGGCGAAGGACCGACGGGCTCGTTCATGAAGACCTACACCACGGCGGTGTGCATGATGGCGCTCGCGTCGGTGGAGCGGACGGACCGCGTCGCCGACGCGCTCCGCGGCGCTCAGGCCTACCTTCGGCAGAACCAGCTCAAGGAGGGCATCCACCGCGGAGGGCTGGGCTACGGCGACGAATCGCCCGTCGTGGTCGGCGGTCAGGTGACCACCAAGAAATCGATCGCGAACCTCTCGATCACCGGCTTTGCGGCCGAGGGGATGATCATGGCCGAGCGCGCGGGGCTGCCCCGGGACGAGGAGTTCTGGAAGCTCGTCGTGGAGTTCGTGCGCAAGTGTCAGAACAACACCGAGGTGAACAACGACCCCGAGTTCGTCGCAGCTCTCAAGAAAGCGGGTCTTTCGGTGGGGGACGACGGGGGCCTCTACTACGCCCCGGTGGCCGACGGCTCGATCCAGAAGGCCGGCACCCGCAAGATCGCCGACCGGGAGGTGATTCAGAGCTACGGCTCGATGACCTACGACGGCATCAAGACGTATCTTTACGCCGGGCTTCGGAAGGACTCCCCCGAGGTGAAAGCCGCGATCGACTGGGTGCGGAAGAACTACTCGATCGAGAGCCACCCCGGCTTCGCCTTCGACGCGACGCAGCGCCACCACCTGCGCGGGCTCTATTACTACTATCTGGTCATGGCGCGCGCGCTGGACGCCTACGGGGAGCGTCCCTTCGAGACCTTCGACGGGCGCAAGCGGGACTGGCCGGTGGAGCTGGCAGAACAGCTTCTGAAGACCGTGCGGGAGTCGAAGATGTGGAAGAACGACAACCCCGGCTGGTACGAAGGCGATCCCGTGCTGACGACGAGCTACGTCCTTTCGACGCTCGACATTCTTTTCAAGCACATCAAGTAAGGGGGGCGCACGTAGAGTATCGGGGTGGGAAAGCCCTCCGCCGGGCGGGGGGCGCATTCACGAGAGGCACCATGGAGCGCAAAGTCGGGGTATGGATTGTCGGCGCGTGCGGGAGCGTGGCCACCTGCGCCGTGGCCGGCGCCGAGGCCGTCCGGTCCGGCGCCATCGGAACCGCGGGGCTCGTGAGCGAGCTTCCGGAGTTCCGTGATCTCGATCTGCCGCGGTTCGACCAGTTCGTCTTCGGGGGCCACGAGATCCGGCCCGTGGACTGGGTGGCCGCCGCCGAGGAGTACGCGCGCGAGAACGGCGTCCTGACCCCGGCCGTTCTCGAGGCGGTGCGGCCCGCTTTGGCGCGGTGGAGCGAGAATCTCCGCCCCGGCGTCACGCTCAACAGCGGCGGGGGCGTCCGCTCGATCGCCCCGGAGGCGGGGGATCGCCCGCTTCCCCTGCGCGAGATCGTCCGCCTGATCCGCTCGGACCTCGAAGCCTTCCGGGCGCGTCACGGCCTGGACGAGGTCGTGGTGGTGCACCTCACCTCGGCGGAGCCGCACTTCGTTCCCCCGCGGGAGTTCCATTATCTCGAATCGTTCGAAGCGCTTCTGGAGGCGGACCGCCGGGACCTCTTTCCGGCCAGCGTCCTTTACGCCACGGCGGCGATCGAGGCGGGGTTCCCGTACGTCAACTTCACGACGTGCATCGGCTCGAGCTTCCCGGCGCTCGACGAACTGGCGCGGCGCCGCGGGGTGCCCCATGCGGGGCGCGACGGGAAGACGGGCGAAACGCTGCTCAAGACGACGCTGGCGCCCATGTTCGTGGCGCGGAACCTGCGCGTGCTCTCGTGGGAAGGCTACAACATGCTCGGCAACCGCGACGGGCGCGTCCTCGACGAGCCGGACGCCAACCGCGCCAAGACGCGCGACAAGGATCAGTGCCTCCGGGACATCCTCAAGGACGAGTCGGTGCACTCCCGCGTCCGGATCGACTATGTGCCCTCGCTGGGGGACTGGAAGACGGCGTGGGACTTCGTTCATTTCACGGGATTCCTGGGCGCCCGGATGTCGCTTCAGTTCACCTGGCAGGGGTGCGACTCCGCGCTGGCGGCGCCCCTGGTCCTGGACCTGGTTCGGTTCGTGGACTTCGCGCACCGCCGCAACGAGTCGGGCGTCCTGCGGCACCTGGGATGCTTCTTCAAGGCTCCCTACGGGGTCGAGGAGCACGGATTCTTCCGCCAGCACGAGGCGCTTCTGGCGTACGCGGCGGCCCACCGGCCGGCCGGGGGTCGGGTGCTTTCGGGCCGCTGAACGGGGCGGCGCGGCCTCCTTCCTTTTTCCGGCGCCGCTTGAGGTCGGGCGTCGTGATCTCTATAATCGGGCCGCGCAAGGAGACCTTTCATGAATCTTCTTTCCCGGCCTTGGGTCGGCGTCGTTTGGGCGTCGCTGGCGCTGGGCGGCGCGGCCGCGGCCCAGGAACCTCCTCCCAGGGAAACGGTGGCGATTCCCGGTACGGGCGTGCGGTTCGAACTGGTGCGCGTGCCCGGCGGACGGGCCGTCGTGGGCAGCCCCGAGGGTGAGCCCGGCCGGCAGCCGGACGAAGGCCCCGTGCGGGAGATCCCGCTGGGATCCTTCTGGATCGGGGCGCGGGAGGTGACGTGGGAGGAGTACTCCCTCTACTATGAGAGCTACCGGCAGGAGAAGGCGGACGGGGTGACCCGTCCGTCGCAGCCGGACGTGGTGGATCCCAAGGAGCCGTTTCCCAACGGCGCCGAGCAGACCCCGCGCCATCCGGCGCTTTCGATCGGCTGGTACGGCGCGGTCGGCTACTGCGAGTGGCTTTCCCGCAAGACCGGTCAGCGCTACCGCCTGCCGACCGAGGCGGAATGGGAATATGCCTGCCGGGCGGGCCTGGCGGGACCCGCTCCGCAACCCCTGGCCGAGTACGCCTGGTTCAAGGACAACAGCGGCGACCAGACCCACCCCGTGGGGCAAAAGAAGCCCAACCCTTGGGGGCTGTACGACATGTTCGGGAACGCCTGGGAACTTTGCCTGGAACCCTACGCGCCGCCGGCCTTCGGCCCCGTGGTGCGGGGAGGGGCCTGGAACAGCCCGGCTTCCGAAGTGCGCGCCGCGAACCGTCAGACCATTCCCGAGGAGTGGGCGGAGCGGGATCCCAAGCGGCCGCTGCGTCTCTGGTGGCTGACGGACGGGCCGTTTGTGGGGTTCCGCGTCGTGCGCGTCGAGGGCGGCGATCCGGAAGCCGAACGCCGCGCCGCCGCCCAGGTGGAGTTCCGCAACGTCCGTATCGTCCGGCCGGGCAAGCGGCCGGATTACCTCGACCGCGTGGAGGGCGAGCTCGTCTATAAGGGCGAGCTTCCGGTGCGCGAGCTTGAGGTCATGGTCGTCTTTCTCGACGAGGACGGGAAGCCCATGCGGAAGGATCCGAAGGAGAAACCCGCCTTCAACGTGTGCCATCCGGTGCTGGTTCACAGCGCGCATGAGGGGGAGCACCGCAAGCCGCTCCGGCCGGGCGAATCGCGGACGTTCGCCCTGGATGTTCCGCATCCGTTCATCGAGGCGGGGCCGCTGGATCTCCATCAGGTGACCGCGGTGGTTTCGAGAATTCATCTGGTCCGCGAGTGATCCCGGAGGTGTCCGTGCGCGTCGGTATCGCAGCGTTTCTTGGCTGGGCGGCCGCGGCCGGCCCGGCGCTCGCTCAGGAAATCCGCGAGGAGAAGATTCCGGTCCCCGGCACGTCCCTGACCGTGACGGTCGTCCGCGTTCCGGGGGGACGGGTGACGGTGGGGGCCAACGGGGGGAGCCGGCGGGAAGTGGAACTTCGTCCCTTCTGGATGGGGAAGTTCGAAGTCACCTGGGGGGAGTTCGACGCCTTCTTCGAGAGCGAGCAGAGCAACGTCGAGCGCCTGAAGGTCGACGGCATCACGCGGCCGACGAAGGCCAAGAGCTATTTCGGCCAGGTGGGGCTGCCGAATCACTTCCTGGAGGCGCGGCGTCCGGTGATCAACGTCCGCTGGCACGGCGCGGCGGCGTTCTGCGACTGGCTGGCGCGCCTGACGGGGCGGCGCTTCCGCCTGCCGACCGAGGCCGAATGGGAACACGCCTGCCGCGCCGGCCTGGGGGGCGATCTCGATTCCCAGGCGTGGCACGCGGGCAACAGCGGCGAGCGCAGTCACGCGGTGGGCGAGAAGAAGGCCAATGCGATCGGCCTGCATGACCTTCTCGGCAACGTGTGGGAATATTGCCTGGAGCCGATGAATCCGCCCGAGTACGGTCCCGTGCTTCGCGGCGGAGCCTGGAACACGCCCGCGTCGGAACTCGGGCCGGCGCTCCGGCACGGGGTGCCCAAGGAGTGGTACGAGGCCGATCCCAACCGGCCCCGGAGCAGCTGGTGGCTGACGAACGTGCACACGCAGGGATTCCGCGTGGTCCTCGTGGACGAGGGGGCCGAACGGTCGGCGGTTCAGGAATACGCCCGGAAGATCGACGTGAAGGTGCTGGGGTTCGAGGACGTGCCGCAGTCCAAGCGTCCGGCGCTGGGTTCTCACGCGGTCCGGGTCTGGGGCGAGGTCCGCAACACGGGGGATCGTTCGCTCGACGAGCTGGATTTGACGGTGTACTATCTTGATCCGAAAGGGCAGCCGCACCTTCTGGACGTGATCGGGGCCGACAAGGAAGGGCGGGCCACGTTCGGCCGTTGCTGGCCGGTGCTCGTTTCGAGCGCCCACGACGGCCCGCAGGCCAGGCCGCTCAAGCCGGGCGAGACGCGTGCGTTCGCGGTGGAGTTCCCGCAGAGCTCCGATCCCGAGGACTACGTGGCCTACGACAAGTTCGGCGCGCGGGTCGGCGGCCTGCGGTTCTCGCCCGCCCCGTAAGGGGGCAAGGAGGTGCGTTCATGCGGGGCGCGGCGCTCGCCGTCCTGGCGCTGGCGGGGATCGCCCGGGCGCAGGACTGGCCGGCTTGGCGCGGACCCAAGGGGGACGGGACCTCCGCCGAAACCGGCTTTCCTCTTCGCTGGAGCGCGACCGAGGGGGTTCTCTGGAAGGTCCCGGTGCCGGGCTGGGGCCATTCCTCGCCCGTGCTGGCCGGGGACCGCCTGTTTCTGACGACGTACGTCGAGAGCACCGACGAGCGCAAGCTGCTTTGCCTGGATGCGCGGAACGGACGTCTCCTCTGGGAGCGGACGGTCCTCGTGGCCCCCAAGGAGCGCAAGCATCGCCTCAACAGTTACGCCAGTTCCACGCCCGCGACCGACGGCCGGTACATCTTCACGGCGTTCCTGGACCGGACGGATTTCGCGGTCTTCTGTTACGACCTGGAGGGGAACCTCGTCTGGAAGCGCGTCCCCGGGAGCTTCTATTCCCCCCACGGCTTCTGCTCGTCGCCGGCGCTCTACAAGGATCTCGTGATCTTCAACGGGGACCAGGACGCGGACGCCTGGATCGTGGCGCTCGAGAGAGCCACGGGGCGGGAGCGCTGGCGCGCGGACCGGCCCAACAAGACGCGTTCGTACGTGCCTCCGGTCGTGATCGAAGCGGCCGGGCGCGCGCAGCTCGTGCTGAGCGGGAGCAAGTGCGTGGCCTCCTACGATCCGGACACCGGCCGGCTGCTGTGGATTGTGGACGGTCCCACGGAACAGTACGTGGCCAGCCTCGTGTACGCGGACGGCGTTCTCTTCGTCACGGGGGGCTACCCGGACCGGTATCTCACGGGGATCCGGCCGGACGGGGAGGGGAACGTCACGCGGACCCATGTGTTGTGGCAGCACGAACGGGAGGGGGTGTCGTACGTCCCTTCGCCGGTGGCCTGGGAGTCCCGATTTTTCGTGGTTTCGGACGACGGTCTGGCCAGCGCGCTGGAGGCGAAGACGGGGCGGCGGCTTTGGAAGGAGCGCCTGGGGCCGCACCACAGCGCTTCGCCCGTGGCGGCGGGCGGGTATCTGTATTTCACGGACGATCGGGGGACGACGCACGTGCTCAAGGCCGGTCCGACCTTCGAGCGCGTGGCCCGCAACGAGCTGGGGGAGGAATGTTACGCCTCTCCGGCCCTTTCGCGGGGCCGGATTTATCTGCGAACCGCCCGGCATCTCTGGTGCCTTGGAGAGCGGTAGGCCGAGGGCGCTACGGTCCGCCCGCTCTCCGGCGGGCGGCCTCCTGAGCGCGGCGTTCGGCGGCGCGCTTTTCGTAGCGGCGCTTGGCCAGGGCGATCTGGACGAGGAAGGACAGCGCCGTCAGAAGTCCGACGAGAAGGGCCAGTTCGGGACCGCTCAGCGAGCGCATGCTGGTATAACGGTTTTCCGGCCCGGGAAGTTCAGCTGATGAGCGGAATGTCTCCGGCGCCCGGCCGGGGTTCGCCGTCCAGCTCTTCGACCTTGAGTTCCTCGAGCTCCACGACCTCTTCCAGGGCGGGGGCCTGTTCCTTGGGAGCGGAGGGCTTGGAAGGGGGCGGCGTCTTGGCGGGGGTCTTCTCGACCTTGGAGGGAGCGGCCCGTTCGGGGGCCGGCGTGGGGGGCGGCGTGGGGGCCAGGCGCCGGCGCGTCCCCGCGTCGGCCTTTTCGGCCTTGGAGACGGCGGAGCGCTCCAGGGCCGCGGGGGCGATCTGGATCTGGGCTTCCTGGAGGGCGCGCTGTTCCTCCATGGCGGCCACCAGGCACCCGTGGGCGATCGCCCGCAGCGGATCGCGGGCCAGGCGGATCTCGTTCACCTCGAGAGGGAAGTTGACCTTTTCGAATTCGTCCCGGAACACTTCGATGAAGCCTTTGATGAGCGAGGTGCCGCCCGCGCAGACGACGTCGATCGGGCGGGTGAACGTAGGCATGTTCTGGGCGGTCTCGAGCTTCTGCTTGATCGTTTCCAGGGTGTACTGGATGAGGTTGCGGTAATAGATGACGATGGCGTCCTGCACGCGGTCCTTGGGGTTGAGGAGGTCCACGCCGCTTTCCTTGACGGCGCAGACCATGGGGGCGGGCATGCCGATGGCTTGAGCGACGTTGTTGTCGATCCAGTCCCCGCCGCGGGACGTCGAGAAGGTGAGGGCCGGGACGCTCTTGTAGGCGATGCAGACGTTGAACATGCCGCCGCCGCAGGAGATGCCGATGCCGGTGTAGTCCTGCGCCGCCAGTTCGGAGAAGACGACGGAGTGGCCCTCCAGCATCGGTTTCGGGGTGTAGCCCAGCTTGCGCAGGACCGCCTCGAGCGCCCCCCGATGGTAGATGACGTTGCGCTCGACGTCGATCGGGTCGGCCGGGACGGAGAAGGCGCAGACTTCGCCCACCTGCTTGGGGTGGCCCAGGAGCTGGGCGATGATGAGGCTGACGATGAGCAGGGCTTCGGGCTCGATGGGCGAGATCATGCCGTCCTTCATGGGCCGGCGCGTGTTTTTCTCGAAGATGTTGGCCAGCTCGAAGGCCGGATCGCCGAGGACGTAGCCCTTGTCCCCCTGGACGATGTAGTCGATGCCCAGCTTCATCAGCATCTTCTTCGTGAAGGCGTCGGAGCGCACGTCCAGGAAGGCGTTGCGCTGGATGTTGTAGGCGACCTCGCCGGTGTCTCGGCGGCGGGCGGCGGCGCAGATGTTGACGGTGCCCACGTCGAGGCCCCGCCCCAGATCGAGGTCGAGCTTGTTGAAGCTGACGATGCGCCGCTCGCCGTCGTCGGCGACCTCGACGCGGCCCTCTCGGGAGGCGGGCTTCTCGACGGAGAAGTTCTTGATGATCTGCATGATGGGCCGCGTGGGGCCCTCCTTCTCGATCATCTCCTTGATCTCGAAGAAGAAGTCCCAGTAGCGGTTGGCCTCGGCGTCGGTGCGGGCCTTTTCGGCGGAGCGGATGATCTTGGTGAGCTCCTTGACCCAGGTGGCCGGGAGATTCTTCTCGACCGCCAGTTCCGCCAGCTGCTTCTGCCGGGCGGCGGAGTTGATCTTGGAGATCTCCAGGAGCTGGGCGTCTCCGAGGAGCCCCTTGGAACCGAGCTCGGCGACCTCGGGGTCCAGGCGCTGGAGGGCCAGGACCTTGTCCACCTGATACTTGGACAGGCCCTTGCGCTGGAGCCGGGAGTACAGCTGCTCCCCGAACGCCTTGGCCTCTTCGCCCATGGCTCTCGCTACGCGCCTCCTACCCGCGTGTCGCCGCCGTCCCGCGGCCCTCAGGCGGCCTGGCTGGCCATTTCCAGCTGGGCGGCCACGAGCGCGCCCTTGGCCGTGGCGTTGAACGGGTCCCTCGCCATCCGGATGTCCTTGACGGGGATCGGGAAGTCGAGCTCCTTGAAGACGGCCTTGACGAGCTCGATGAAGTTCCCCGCCATGGCCGTTCCGCCCGAGAAGACGATCGAAATCGGATCCGGGAAGCTCGGCATGTTCTCGGCGGCCCGGAACCGCTCGGCGATGTTGGTCAGGTTGTACTTGATGAGGTTCCGGTAGTAGATCGAGATCGCGTCCTCCTCGCGGTTCCTGGGCTTGAGGAGATCGACGCCCTTTTCCTTGAGAAGAGCCGCTTTGGCCGGCTTGATTCCGAGCGCGTTGGCCACGTTCAGGTCCACCCAGTCGCCCGAACGGGCCGTCGAGAAGTAAAGCGCCGGCATGGATTTATACGCCACGCAGATGTTGAACATGCCGCCGCCGCAGGAGATGCCGATCCCGGTGAAGTCCTCCTCCGCCAGCTCCGCGAAGACGACGGCGTGACCCTCGATGATGTGGCTGGGCTTGTATCCCAGCGACTTGAGCACCGCGTCGAAAAGGTCGCGGTGGTAGGCCACCGAAAGATCCGAATCGATCGGGTCGCCCGGCACGGAGTAATAGCAGACCTCGTTCGGAACGCGGGGCTGGCCGAGGATCGAGCCGATGAGAAGCTTCATGACCGGCAGGGCGTCCTGCTCCTTGGGGGAGATGAGGCCGTCCTTCATGGGCCGGCGCGTGTTGCGGTTGAGGACGTTCGCCAGCTCGAACGCCGGTTCGCCCAGGACGTACATCTTCTTGCCCTGAACGACATACGGCACGTTCAGCCGCGTGAGCATGTTCTTGGTATACGCGTCGATGGGCACGTCGATGAAAACGTTGCGCTTCGGGCGCAGCTCGACCTCGCCCTTCTCGTTCTCTTCCGCGGCCACCAAGTTTACGGTCCCGACGTCCAACCCCTTGCCGTACCGGATACCCACCGTGTGTCCCTCCTGAATGTGACCTCGGACGTGATTTTATCCCGGGCCGGACCCCCCAGCCACCCCCCCTGGGCTACTTCTTCTCCTCGTCCTTCTTCGCCTCCCCACCGCCCTGGCCGCTGCGCATGGCCTTGAGGCGCTCCAGGGCGTTGGAGATCTTTCCGCTCGTCTTGGCCTCGACCTGCATCTGCTTGAGGTTGCTTTCCAGCTCGCTGGCGACGAGGCTTTCGATCGTGGCCTGGCTGGGCCGGAATTCGAGGTCTCCCTCGAACCGGGCCGCCGCGCCCGCCCCGACCCCTCCTCCCGCCAGCGCCTTCAGGCGCAGATCCGTCAGCTTCTTGTTGACGCCGTCGATGGCCTTCGTGAAGAGCTCCGACAGCTTCATGAAGAGCTCCTCGTCGGACTTGCGCAGCTCCTCGACCATCTGGGCCTGTTTCTGGGCCGCCTCCGCCTTCATCTGTTCCAGGACCAGGCGCTCCTGGGCCATTTTGGCCTGATACTCCAGCTCCACCTGCTTGCGGACCCGCGCCTCGATCTCCTGCTCCATCGAGGCCATCTTCTTGCGCATGTCCTCGACCTCGGCGCGCATCATCGCCTTGCCGTCCTCGTAGCGCTGCTTGGCGGTGTCCTCGGCGAGCTTGCGCTGGAGCTGAATCTGCTTCTGGAGGTTTTCCACCTCCGCCGCCAGCCCCGCCTTGTCCTTCTCCATGAGCTCGGCCTTGTCCTTCATGGCCTGATGTTCCTTCATCAGGCGGTCGAGCTCCTGGCGCGAGGCGGCAATGAGCTTCTGGCGGTCGTCGGCGGAAAGCAGGTTGGTCTTCGTGGAGACGATCCGCTCCACCGCGTCCCCGATGAGCTTGTTGATCATCTGCTCGTCGAGGACCTTCACCCGATGGATCCCGCGCTTGGCGAGTTCCTGGAGGGTGCTCTTCGAGGAGCTCTGCTCGATCGCGCGCCGGACGTCGAACGGCTGTGGATCGGTCATCCGAGTCTCCGACGGCAAATTATATCCCACCCTTCAAAGCCCTGTCAACCGCGGTCCGGCCGGCCGCGGATCAGACCCGGAAGCGCTCGAGCTTGTAGACGGCCCGGGCCGGCACCTTCACCCGCATCCGGACGTGCCCGTCCACGAACGTGCGGTCCACCAGCACCGACCAGGTCGCCAGCTCCGCCAGGAGCCGCCCCTCCGTCAGCGGGATCGAAACCTCCATCTCCCGGAGCTGGCGCGTCAGCGCCTCCGCCACCCGCCGCGCCAGGAGATCCAGGCCCTCTCCCGTCCGCGCCGACAGCGCCAGCGATCCCGGGAACCGGTTCAGCAGGATCTCCCGCTCCACCGCGTCCCGGAAACGGTCGATCTTGTTGAACAGAAGAAGCGTCGGCTTGCCGCGGCAGCCCAGCTCCTCGAGCACGGATTCCACCGACCGGATCTGTTCCTCCGCCTGGGGGTGGCTGGCGTCCACGACGTGCAGAAGGAGGTCCGCCTGCGTCACCTCCTCGAGCGTCGCGTGGAAGCTCGCCACGAGGTCGTGCGGCAGGTTCCGGATGAACCCCACCGTGTCCGAGAGCAGCACCCGGATCCCCGGGCCGATCGTCCAGAGCCGCGTGCGCGTGTCCAGCGTCGAGAAGAGCCGGTCCTCCACGAGCACCCCCGCCCCCGTCAGCGCGTTCATCAGCGTGGATTTTCCGGCGTTCGTGTAGCCGACCAGAGACACCGTGGTGTTCTCGAGCGTCCGGGCGGAAACCTCGCGGCGCTTGCGCTCCTCAAGCTGCTTCATCTCGCGCCGCAGCGTCGTGATCCTCCGGCGCGCCAGGCGGCGGTCCACTTCGAGCTGCTTTTCGCCCGGGCCGCGCTGGCCGATCCCGATTCCGAAACCGCCCGCCTGCTGCTCGCCCCGCAGGTGCGCCCCCAGCCGCGACAGCCGCGGGAGGTTGTACTCCAGTTGCGCCAGCTCCACCTGGAGCTTCGCCTGGTGGGTCCGGGCGTGCGTGGCGAAAATGTCCAGGATCAGCTCGGTCCGGTCGATGACCTTGCAGCCGACGTCCTTTTCGAGATTCTGGACCTGGGCGGGAGAAAGCTCGTTGTCGAAAATCGCGCAGTCGGCGCGGTGCTGCGCCGCCAGACGGGAAAGCTCCCCCACCTTGCCGGATCCGATGTAGGTGCGGGGGTCGGGCCGCTCCCGCTTCTGGAGCACCCGGTCCACGACGATCGCGCCGGCCGTCTCGGCCAGGCGCGTCAGCTCCTCGAGGGGGTCCGCCGCCCGAACGTCGGTCCCGGGATCGACCGTGCCCACGAGCAGGGCCCGCTCCCGGTAAACCGTCTTCTCGAAGGGTTTCAACAGGCTGTTCCGATTCCTCCCGAATCGCATTATAGGCGCGCCCGGTTCCCGAATCAACCGCCCCGCGCGCGGCCATTGCATTGCTTCCACCCGCTGGTATACTGAATTTCTTCCGTGAATCCGTCGCCCGTCGATTTCGCCTCGTTCGCCGCCGAGATCCGGGGGAAGAAACCCCCGGCGCCGGTGTACGTCTTCGCCGGACCCGAAGCCCTCCTGCGCGACCGCGGCGTGGCCCTCCTGCGCGAACGGGATCCGGAACTGGCCGCCCACGCCGTCCGCCTGACCTCCTCCGAGATCGACTGGACCCGCCTGGCCGACGAGCTCTATACGCCCCCGTTCCTCGGAAGCCGCAAGCTCGTCGTCCTCGCCGATGAAGGCAACTTCGTCCATAATCATGCCGACGCGCTGCGGGCTTACCTGGCCGCCCCGTCGCCCGCCGCCGTCCTGGCCGCCCTCGTCCCCGGCGGAAAGGTCCCGGCCCTCGGGGAAGGGGCCGTCGTCGTCGAGTGCCGCCCCCCGCGCCCCGCGGAACTTCCCCGGTGGATTTCCACCGAAGCCCAGCGGCTGGGCAAGACCCTCGACCGCGCGGCGGCCCAGCTCCTGGCTTCGCGGGCCGGCGGGAACCTCGCGGCCCTGGCGGGTCA